>DATFES010000284.1:0-2257 GCA_035250945.1 Alphaproteobacteria bacterium
TCGCGCCGCCAAACTCGGGATTCCGGCGATCGCGCTGTTTCCCTATGTTGCGCGCGCGCTCAAGCGCGAGGATGGAGACGAAGCGCTCAACCCCGACAATGTCGTCTGCCGCGCCGTGCGCGCGGTCAAGAAAGCGGTTCCGGAGCTCGGTGTGGTTTGCGACGTGGCGCTCGATCCCTTCACCAGCCATGGCCAGGACGGTCTGGTGCGCGCTGGCTACGTGGTCAACGACGAAACGGTCCGCGTCATCGTCCGCCAGGCGCTGGTGCAAGCCGAGGCCGGATGCGACATAATCGCTCCGTCCGAGATGATGGACGGTCGCGTTGCCGCCATCCGCGATGCGCTTGACCGGCAGGGGTTCGAGGCGGTGCGAATCATGTCGTATGCGGCGAAATACGCCTCGGGCTTCTACGGTCCGTTCCGCGACGCCGTCGGCTCGGCGTCCAGTCTCGGTACCGCCGACAAGCGCACCTACCAGATCGATCCGGCGAACGGCGAGGAAGCGCTGCGTGAGGTGGCGCTCGATATCGAGGAAGGCGCCGACATGGTGATGGTGAAGCCGGGCATGCCGTATCTTGACATCGTCCGGCGGGTCAAGGACACGTTCGGCGTGCCCACTTTCGCTTATCAGGTGTCGGGCGAGTATTCGATGTTGGCTGGCGCGATCAACCGCGGCTGGCTCGATCGCAAGGTCATCGCCGAGGGTCTGTTGTGCTTCAAGCGCGCCGGGGCGGACGGCGTGCTTACTTATTTCGCGATGGACATGGCGGAAGAACTGGCGCGGGGCTGAATGTGCTCGCCCGACCGTCCGTCGTCCAACCCCTCGACTCATCCTTCGACGAGGCCTGGATGAGCCTCCAAGGTATTTTCTGGCCCTGAGCTTGCGGGAGTGCGCTTGGCGACGATCACGTTGTCGCGGCGAATCGCTCGAAGAAGCGGACGATGCAGCGGTCGTGCCATGGCGCCGAGCCGCCGAGCCCATGGAAGCCGACGTGACCGCCGCGCGGCGGCAACAATGCCGTCAATCTGCAGTTCCGCCGCCAGTCGTGGCGTGCGTAATCGTCGCCCGGTATCCACGGGTCGTCGAGCGCGTGGATGACGAGCGTTGGCGTCGCGATGTCGTCGAGGAGGCGGCGGGACGAGCATCGCGCATAATAATCGTCGGCGCCGCTAAAGCCGTTCAGCGGCGCGACCACCGTGTCGTCGTATTCGTAAACCGTTCGCGCCGAAGCGATTGCGCGCCTGCGTTTGGGATCGTAGACGGTCCGCGAGCCGAACGCTTCGGCCTTCATTCGGCGCAACAGATACGATTGATAGACGCGATTGCGAGGCCGCTTCATCGCCAGCGATGCGGCCCGCAGCTCGATCGGCGCCGATACGGCGGCAGCGGCGGCAATCGCCTCTCCGCCTCCGCCTCCCAAAAGATTGAGCAGCAGGTTCGCTCCCAGCGAGAAGCCGACGGCGAGCACGCCGCGCGCGCGCGCCTCCTTCGGCAGCGCCGCCAGCGCATCGGCTAGGTCCTGCGTGCGCCCGGCGTGATAGCGCTCGCGGCAATAAGCGCGCGTCGCTCCGGCGCCGCGCAAATTGAGTCGCAGCACGGAAAAGCCGGCCGTGAGCAGGCTGCGCGCGGTTAGTATTATGTAATAGCTGTCGGCGCAGCCGGTGAGGCCGTGGATGAGCACGACCATCGGCCGGCGCGTGGCGTTGCGATGCCACTCGGCGCACAATCGATCTCCCGTGCCATCGCCCATCGGCAGGTCGAGGCTGGTCGCCGGCCACGAACTCAGGTCGGCTCGCGGGCGGACGATGAAATTGCGCATCGTCTGCAGATCGGGTCCGAGCCATGGCGGCCGCGGCCGAAACGGCGGAAACTCGCCGTGCGGCTCGCCGACCCGGTCGAGTAACGCCGTGGTCAGCCCCATGGTCCGAGCCGACCGCGTTCGATCGGCTCCGCCTGGTCCGACGCGCCGTGTCCGGGGCCTGCCCCGCCGGCCGGTGGTTCATCGTCCCACGGCCGCCGTCGAGGCGGGTCGCCCCACATCGGAACGCCGGGCAAACGGAAGAAGGGCACCAGGACGAGACCGGCCATGAAGCCGCCGATATGCGCGAACCAGGCGACCCCGCCCTGTTCCGGATCGTCGGCCAGGCCGAATATGACCTGAAAGAGGATCCAACCGCCGAGATAGAGATAGGCCGGCACGTGAACCGTTCGATAGTAGAACCCGGCCCAAATGAACGTGCGTATGTTCGCCGTCGG
>DATFES010000287.1:0-4130 GCA_035250945.1 Alphaproteobacteria bacterium
TGTCTTGTGGCGCTCGATCATCGCGTTGTAGGCCCGCCATGTCGCGAGGAACTTCTCGCCGATCTGCTTGGTGGCGCCGCGGCTGGCGCAGACGATTTCGGCCCCGGTGATCTCCGAGGTCTCGCCGAAGCAGGTAGTGGCGCCGAGCGGATCGATCTTGTCGATGAGATCGCCGACCGTCGGGCACGAGGCGAGGCCCGAAGTGGTGTCGCTTTCGCCGCACTTGGTCGACACCCACAGCTCGTCAATCCGGCATGGTTCGCGCTGCAGCTCGCTCGCCCAATGCAGGAAATCCTTCGCCGCGCGCGAGGCATCGGCGATCGTCTTGAGGTCGCCCATGCCTTCGATGGCGAACCCGGCGGCCGGCTTGCCGGTCTTCCTGATCCCCTCGACGACGCGGCCGGTCCAGCCGGGCTCGATGCCGATGACGACGCAGGCGGCGACATTCGGGCTCGAGCCGGTGCCGATCAGGGTGCGGAAATGGAGTTCGAGATCCTCGCCGAATTGCAGCCGGCCGTATGCATGGGGCAACGCCATCGCGCCCTTGATATTGTTGCCCACCGCCTCGGCGGCGGCGTTCGACAGGTCGTCGAGCGGCAGGACGATTACGTGGTTGCGCACGCCGACGCGGCCATTGGCGCGCCGATATCCCCGGAAGGCGAGGTCGCCGCCGTTCGTGCGGCGCTTCGCAGTCGCTTTCGTCATGGCTACCACCTTTTGGTCTTGACGTTGTGGACGTGGGCGTGACGGCCCCTGCCGATCGCCGCCACGGCGCGGCCGATGTCGTGGCCGTATTTGAGCAGCGTTTCGCCCTTCTTGATGTCCTTGAGGGCGATCTTGTGGCCGAGCGGAATCGCATCCAGCGCCTTGAGCTGCAGGGTGGAGTCGTTCTCCATCACCCAGCCGGTGAGCGCATCGCCGGGCTTGATGCCTTCGACGACAACCACGCCCACGGTGTCGGCCTTGTCATGCACGATAAAATGAGTGGTCATCTTTTCTCCCTGGGGATCCTCGACGCCGCCGTTGTTGCGCCCCGGCGCCACCGGCCCGTTCGGCCGGTGCCGTCGCGATGCGATCATGCAATATTCCGCCGGCGCGTCCAAGGCCACGAAAATTCGAGAACTTCGATGCACAATGTATTTGTCTACGGCACGCTCAAACGCGGGTTTCCCAATCACGCGACCGGCATAAAATTGACGGCGTTCGTCGGCCGTTTTAGGACGTGCGGGCGTTTTGCGCTGGTATTGACCGGCCCTTGGTACTCGCCGGTAATGATCGATGAGCCCGGCGTCGGCCATCGCGTCGCGGGCGAGGTTTTCGCTCTCGGCGATGCGGAACTCGGGACCTTGGATCATCTGGAGGGGACCCACTTGCCCAGCGGGTACCACCGCACCCATGTCGAGGTCGAAAACATCGAAACCGGCGCGGTCATGAAAGCGTGGACGTACGTCAAGCGCCGCGCGCAAATCGAGGTCGTCCTTTCCGCGCCAATGGACGAGTATTCGATCGACCCGCGATATGTGCCGCCTTCGCGGCGCAACATGTGAGCGGGTTGCCGCGCGTCGGCGCCGCAGCCTATAGTCCTGCTCGCTTTGTCAACCGCAACGGATCCTTGGACGACATGACCATGCTTTCCGACTTCACGACGCGCCCCGTCATCAGCGGCACCTTCGGCGTCGTGGCCTCGACGCACTGGCTTGCTTCCCAGACCGGCATGAACATTCTCGAGAAGGGCGGCAACGCTTTCGACGCGGCGGTCGCGGCGGGCTTGGCGCTGCAAGTCGTCGAGCCCCATATGAACGGGATCGGCGGCGACGCCGTGGCGATCATCCAGCGGGCGGGCGAGGCGATGCCAACCGTCATTTGCGGCCAGGGCGTCGCGCCGGCCAGGGCGACGATCGCGCATTACCACGACCAGGGGCTTACGCTCGTGCCCGGCACCGGCCTCCTCGCCGCCGTCGTTCCGGGCGCGTTCGACGCCTGGATGATCATGCTGCGCGATCATGGCACGATGACGCTGGCCGAAGCGATGCTGCCGGCGATCCGGTTCGCGCGCGACGGATATGCGCTGGTCGCCGGCGTGACCAACAGCATCACCGGCGTCAGGCAGCTATTTGAGAGCGAATGGACGACATCGGCGGCGATTTATCTGCCCGGCGGCGACGTCCCGCAGCCGGGCTCGCTGTTCCGCAATCCTAAGCTCGCCGACACCTACACGCGCATCTTGAGCGAGGCGGCGCGCGCCGGAGCCGATCGCGAGAAGCAGATCGAAGCGGCACGCACCGCCTTCTACAAGGGCTTCGTCGCCGAGGCGATCGAGGCTTTCGCCGCCACCACCGAGGCGATGGACGCCTCGGGCGCGCGGCACAAGGGCGTGCTTGCGGCGAGCGACTTGGCGGCCTGGCAGGCGACGTACGAGAAGCCGGTGACCTACGACTATCGCGGATACACGGTTTGCAAACCGGGGCCGTGGAGCCAGGCGCCGGTTTTGCTGCAGGTGTTGGCGCTGCTCAAGGGATTCGACATCGCGGCGATGGACACCGTCGGCGCCGATTTCGTCCATACGCTGGTCGAGGCGAAAAAGCTCGCCTATCTGGATCGCGACGCGTATTACGGCGACCCGAATTTTGTCGACGTTCCGCTCGCGACGCTGCTATCCGACGCCTACAACGACGAACGCCGCAAGCTGATCGGCGATACGGCTTCGCTCGAATTCCGGCCCGGACGGCCCGATGGACGCGAACCACGCCTGCCCAACGTCGAGGCGGCGGCGGTCGCGGCGGCCGGCGTTGGCGAGCCGACGCGCGTCGAGCGCGAGATGGTCGAAAGCTATGACCGGTCGGGCGGCGCCGTCGGTCTCGCGGCGAGCCGCGCCGCGCGCGGCCCGGCCGAGGGAGACACCTGCCATCTCGACGTCATCGACCGCTTCGGCAACATGGTGGCGGCGACGCCGTCGGGCGGTTGGCTGCAAAGCTCGCCGATCATCCCATCGCTCGGCTTCTGTCTCGGCACGCGCGCCCAGATGTTCTGGCTCGACCCCGACGTACCTTCGGCCCTCAATCCAGGCCGCCGGCCGCGCACGACGCTCACGCCGTCGCTGGCGCTCAAGGACGGCAAACCCTATTTGGCTTTCGGCTCTCCCGGAGGCGACAACCAAGACCAGTGGATCGTCCAGTTCTTCCTTCGCCACGTCGAACACAAGCTCAATCTGCAGGCGGCGATCGACGCCCCGCAGCTGCAATGCGACCACTGGCAGAATTCGTTCTATCCTCGCACCGCATCGCCGGGGAAGATCATCCTCGAAGGGCGTTTTCCGAACGCAACGGTCGACGAGCTGAGGCGCCGCGGCCACGACGTGCAGATCACCGGGGACTGGGCGCTCGGGCGCAACTGCGCCGCGGCCAAGGACGGCGAGGTGCTGCGCGCGGCCGCGACGCCGCGCTTACAGCAGGCCTACGCGGTGGGGCGTTGACGCGTCATCCGCCTTTCGTTTTGTAGAGCGGCTCGACCTGGCCTACGGCAAGCCGGCCGCGCCCGGGCTCGGGCGCGGGCAGCGGCTCGCACGGTTTGAACGTGGCGAGGCAGCGGCGCGTCAGGTCCTGGTATTCGCGCGTCGCGGCGCCCTTCCATGCGATCTCCTGCGCGGTCAACTCGCGGATGATACGCGCCGGGACGCCGGCCACGAGCGTGCGCGCCGGCACCTTGAAATTAGCCTTGACGAAGGCGAGCGCGGCGACGATCGCCGCCTCACCGATCTCAGCCCCATCGTTGATCACCGCGTTCATGCCGATGAGCGCATTGCGGCGAATCACGCAGCCATGGATGACTGCGCCATGACCGATGTGCGATTCGTCCTCGAGAACCGTATCGCTCATCGGAAAACCATGGACCACGCAGTTGTCCTGCAGGTTCGCGCCTTTGCCCATGATCAGGCGGCCGAAATCGCCGCGCATGGCGGCACTCGGCCCGACATAACATCCCGGCCCGATATGCACGTCGCCGATGAGCGTCGCCGTCGGATGAACGAAGCTGGAAGGATGGACCACGGGCCGAAAGCCGTCGATCTCGTAAAACGGCATGCGGGCGATCCTCGCTTGCGACGCCGTCACGCGGCCGCGGGAATGCGCGAC
>DATFES010000309.1:0-2775 GCA_035250945.1 Alphaproteobacteria bacterium
CAAGATCCTGGGACGGATTTTGCCGGTGGTGATGGACGGCCTCGGCCGGCGCATCGCCGAACTCGTTGCCGCAACCCGGCCCCGGGCGGTGATCGGGCTTGGCCTTGCCGCGGGGGAGCCCGTGATCCGGCTCGAGCGCCAGGCGACCAATCGCGCCGAGTTCCGCATCCCCGACAATGCCGGCATAAAGCTGGACGGACAGCCCATCGATCCGAACGGACCGCCGACCCGACCGACGCGGCTGCCGATCGAACGAATCCACGCTGCGCTTGTCGCCAAAGGCATCCCGGCGCGTCTGTCGGACTCGGCGGGGCTCTACTTGTGCAATGTCGCCATGTACGAAATCCTCGCCGAGAGCTCGGGCGATATCGCCGCCGGCTTCGTCCACTTGCCGCATCTACGCGCCGAGGTTGCGCGCCGCCTGGCCGAAACGCCGAGCCCGGCCGAGCCGGCGAAATTCGCCTCGATGGAGTACCCGACGCTGCGCCGGGCGGTCGAAATTATCATCGAAGAGACGGTGCACGAGGCGCCTTGATTGGCCCGCCCAGCGGTCGCGCCAAGGGCTTGATTTAAGGCCCGGATTTTAGCCGCTAAAAAACGCGAAAGTCTTTCGATTTCAAGCGCTTTTGTTATACTGGCGACCCTGTCAAAAGCCCCGACCGTGAAGCGTCCGGCGGGGGGCGTTGCGGGGACGGCGTAAAGCCATGGAAGGCACGCCGTCGTGCGCCCCCGAGCGGCGCTCGAACGTGAATCACCAACGGACGCGGGGCGATCAATCGCGCCATGAAGATCACCATCGAACGTTCCGCGCTTCTCAAGGCCTTGGGTCATGTGCAAAGCGTGGTCGAGCGGCGAAATACGATTCCGATTCTCGCCAATGTGCTGATCGAAGCGACCAAGGGCAAATTGTCGTTGACTGCGACCGACATGGATCTGGCGATCGTCGAAAGCGTGCCGGCCGAGGTCGGCAAGAGCGGCTCGACCACGGTGCCTGCGCACACGCTTTACGACATCGTACGCAAGCTGCCCGAGGGCAGTCAGATCGGCTTCGAGGGCGGCGGCGACAAGGGGCAGCTCGGCCTGCGCGCCGGCCGCTCCGCGTTTGCGCTGGCCGCGCTGCCGGCCGAGGATTTTCCCAAGATGGCGGGCGGCGATCTGCCGCATAATTTCGAGCTGCCGGCGGCGGAACTGCGCACGCTCATCGATCGCACGCGTTTCGCCATTTCGACCGAAGAAACTCGCTACTACCTCAACGGCATCTATCTCCATGCGGCGCAATCCTCCGGCGTCAAGGTATTGCGCGCCGTCGCCACCGACGGCCACCGTCTCGCCCGCGTCGAGATGCCGCTGCCGGCCGGAGCCGAGAACATTCCCGGCGTGATCGTGCCGCGCAAGACGGTCATGGAAGTGCGCAAATTGATCGACGAGACGCAAGGGTCGGCGACGGTGGCGCTTTCCGATACGCGCGCACGCTTCGCCTTCGACGACGCGGTGCTGACCTCGAAGCTGATCGATGGAACCTTCCCCGATTACGAACGCGTCATTCCCAGCGGCAACGACAAGGTGATGGAGGTGAATTGCAAGGACTTTGCCGCCGCCGTCGATCGCGTGGCGACCATCGCCACCGAGAAGTCGCGCGCGGTCAAACTGGCGGTGGCCAAAAACCAGCTTACGGTCTCGGCGACTAGCCCCGATGCCGGCAGCGCGACCGAGGAAATCGAGGTTCGCTACACCTCGCCGGCGATCGAAATCGGGTTCAACTCCCGTTACCTGCTCGACATCGCCGAGCAGATCGAGGGCGACG
This sequence comes from Alphaproteobacteria bacterium, assembly GCA_035250945.1. Taxonomy (GTDB): domain Bacteria; phylum Pseudomonadota; class Alphaproteobacteria; order CACIAM-22H2; family CACIAM-22H2; genus DATFES01. Next base: position 1,805 of record DATFES010000309.1, read on the forward strand.
GGGCGAAGTTCATAATGGCGGACGCCGCCTCGCCGACGGTGGTTCAGGACGCAAGCGACCAAAGCGCGCTTTACGTCCTCATGCCGATGCGCGTGTGACCGGCGCGCGCCCTGGCTCGGGACACGGCAAGGCGCCGAACGGCATGACGAACTCCTCGGCTTCGCCCTCGCTCGCTGCCGCGCTCAAGCGCGGCGTGGCCGACGTTGACGCGCGCGGCGGCGTATTTCCCGCATGCCTGTCGGTCGCGCGTCTGTCGCTGACGAATTTCCGCTGCTACGCCCAGCTGCGGCTCGAGGTCGGTCCGGGACCGGTCGTGCTGACCGGCCCCAACGGCGCCGGCAAGACCAATCTGCTCGAGGCGCTATCGTTTCTTTCGCCCGGCCGCGGCTTGCGCCGCGCGCGGCTTGCCGAGCCCGATCGACGGACACATGACGGCGCGACCGTCGGGCGATGGGCGGTGTCGACGGTGCTGAGCGCCGCCGACGGGCCGCTCGCCATCGGCACCGGTCACGATGCCGGCGACGATCAAAGCGATTCGCCGCGGCGCGTCGTACGGATCGATGGCGCGCCTGGGAGTTCGCAATCCGAGCTTGCGCTCAAACTCAGCGTCGTGTGGCTGACGCCCGACATGGACCGCCTGTTCGAGGATTCGGCGTCGGAACGGCGGCGCTTTCTCGATCGTTTGGTCTACGCCTTCGATCCGGCGCAGGCCGGCCGCGTCGCGGCGTACGAACACCGTATGCGCGAGCGGGCGCGGCTGCTCGCCGAGGGACGCGGCGATCCGGCGTGGCTCGACGCCCTCGAAGACGGCATGGCGGCGCACGGCGTGGCGATCGCCGCCGCCCGCGCCGGGACCGCAGCGCGGCTCGACCGCGCTTGTGCGCAAGCGCTCGGGCCGTTTCCGCAAGCGCGGCTCGCCGTCGCTGGCGAAATCGATGCGTGGCTCGCCGATGGTCCCGCGCTCGCCGCCG
>DATFES010000311.1:0-14989 GCA_035250945.1 Alphaproteobacteria bacterium
AAACCTGGTATGCGGCCGGTGACGTTATACAGATGATCGACCGCTTCGCCGTCGGGCATGCACAGCCGTCGTGGCCGACCAATATTTGGATTACCGGGATGCTCCGTTTATTCCGCCCGCAAATCGTTGCGCTGGTTCGCCAACGCGACCAAGCGGTCGCCGCCTGGCGCGCAAGCCATCGGCGGCGCAACCCCTACGCGGACCATGCGCTCGAGGTGACCTCGAGCGCGCCAATCGCGGTGGCCAAGCAAATCGCGGCACTACGCGGGGCGCTGAAAAGGCGCGTCTAGTTGCGCAAACCGAAGACCGGCCGCAGCCGCACACCCGCCCATGTGCCGGCCAACGCTGCCGCGATCCACAGCCAGCCATGCGCGCTGGACGATGCGACGCCGGAAAAGAACGCCCCGACATTGCAGCCGAACGCAATCCGCGCCCCGTAGCCCATCGCAATGCCGCCGATCGCCGCCGCGAGCCACGACCGCGGCGGTACCCGCATTGTCGGCGCGAAACGCCCGGCAAGCCCGGCGGCCGCCAGCGCGCCGAGCACGACGCCGAAATCCATCACCGATACGACATCGGCCAGCAGCGGCGCCTCGAGCGCGGCGCGGGGAAAACCGTCGCTCCAGAAGGCCGCATGGTCGGCAGTCCAGCCGACGGCCCTCGCCGCCTTGGCCGCCCAGAGCGCAAAGGCCCAGGTGATCGACCACGGGTGGCCGGCGACGACGAGCGTCGCGAAATTCAGGCCGGCCAACGCGACGGCGCCGGCGAGCAACGGCCACGGGCCATGCAGCCAACGCCGCGGCGGGGCGCTCCTGTCGTCGGGCGATGGTTGCGGCGGGCCGCTCCAGCGGCGGAGCGCAAACCAAATCGCGGCGAACGCCGCAAGCTGCGCGATCGTCGCCGCCGGCCAGCCGAGTTCATCGCCCAACGTAATTTCGCCCCACGTCGGGAGCGCCTGCCAGTACGCGAAGTCGAGGCTTGCCCAAAACGAGCCGAGGCAAAAAGCGAACAAGGTGACCGCCATTCGCGGCGATCCGCCGCCTAGCGCGAACAGGGCGCCCGAGCCGCAGCCGCCGGCGAGTTGCATGCCGATCCCGAACAGGAACGCGCCGACCGCGACCTGCACGCCAAGCGGGGCCACCGCGCCGTAAACTTCGCGGCCGAACGCCTCGCCTGCGGCCAACACCGGCGCGAACAAAGCCGTGGCCAGGGCGAGCATGACAAGCTGCGCCCGCACGCCGCGCGCGTCGCGGGCGACGAACAGACGGCGATACGCGGCGGTGAAGCCGAACGTAGCGTGATAAAGCGCGATGCCCAGCAGTACGCCGAGGCCGAAGAGGGCGAGTTGGCGCGCGCCGTATCCGACGATCGCCGAAGCCAGCCCGACCATGGCGGCAAGCGCCGCGGCGACGACCGCCGGTTGGATCGCCGGATGGAGCGCTTGCTTCGGCGCGCTTTGCAGGTAGCGGTCAATCGCCAATGGCGTCGCGGACGATACGCGCAAAAATGGGGTCCAACTCCCGCCCTAAGGCATCGAGTTCCGCGTTTTTGTATGGCGCGAACACGGCGCTCGGGGAGCGATACGTGACGCTCGCCATGCCGTCGGCGTTTTCCGTGACGTAGATTCTGATCGGCGCCTCGATTCCGGCGGGAACGTTCGCCGCCAGCATGCGGACGGCAAAATCGTTGCGAAAGACCATCAAAACGGCGTTTCCCGGAATCGTCAGTCCGCGCGCGGCGGCGCCCCGGCTCGCGCTCGCTTGGGCGACGAGGCCCATGCGATTCCTTTCGATCGCCCGTTCGAGGCGCTCGACCAGAACATCGAAGGCGTGCTTCGTCGCAACCGTCTGTGTCCCTGGGTAGGGAGCGGCGACATCGGCCTTCGCGCATGGCGTAGATAGGAGGACCGCCGCGATCAGAAGGACGCAGGCGGCGTCCGCGCACCGCAATCGGCGATCTCTCTTCACTCGCTGCCTTCCAAGAATTTTTCAGAACCGTGTGGGGGGTTAAGTCTCCGATAACTCTTAACGGGAATGTTGGTCCTCGCGAGCTCGCCGGGCAACCGCCGCGAATGGCCGGGACCATCAACTTCGCGTGAGGGGAGCGCGCCGCCGCTCGCGCGACCGTCCGTCTTGTCGGTTCGTCGGTGGTACGCGATGATCGTACTGAGGGGCGCGAGTCGGGATGGCCGCCGCTCTGTGCCCGAGCGCAGCGTGCAGAGGGAACTGAGATGCTGGAATTCGTCGCCGTTGTCGTGGTGCTCGCGGTCGTTTTCGTCTTCGCCGGCGTAAAAACGGTGTCGCAGGGCTACGAATGGACTGTCGAGCGCTTCGGCCGCTATACGAAATCGCTCAAGCCGGGCCTGAACTTGATCGTGCCCTTCGTCGACCGCGTCGGCGCGAAGATCAGCATGATGGAGAACGTCCTCGACGTGCCTTCCCAGGAGGTCATCACCAAGGACAATGCCCTGGTGAAAGTCGACGGCGTGGTCTTCTACCAGGTTCTCGATTCCGCCCGCGCCGCCTATGAGGTGCACAATCTCCAGCTCGCCATCCTGAATCTCACCATGACCAACCTGCGCACGGTGATGGGCTCGATGGATCTCGACGAACTGCTGTCGCGCCGCGACGAGATCAACGCCCGGCTGCTGTCGGTGGTCGATGAGGCGACCGAGCCGTGGGGCATCAAGGCGACGCGCATCGAGATCAAGGACATCGCGCCGCCCAAGGACTTGGTCGACGCGATGGCCCGTCAAATGAAGGCGGAACGCGAGAAACGCGCGTCGATCCTCGAGGCCGAAGGCCACCGGCAATCGGAGATTTTGCGCGCCGAGGGCGAGAAGCAGGCGGCCATATTGCAGGCCGAAGGTCGTCGCGAAGCGGCGTTCCGCGACGCCGAGGCGCGCGAGCGCTCGGCCGAGGCCGAGGCGCGGGCGACCGAGGTCGTCTCCAAGGCGATCGGCGACAGCGGCGCCGTGGCGATCAATTACTTCATTGCCCAGAAATATGTCGCCGCGCTCGAAACCATCGGCGCCGCCAAGAACCAGAAGCTGATCGTCCTGCCGATCGAAGCGACCGGCGTGATCGGATCGCTCGCCGGCATCGCCGAGATCGCCCGCGAAGCGCTCAAGGCCGATGGCGGCGGGGCGAGCCAAGGCGGAGGCGGCGCCGGGCGCTCGATGATCCCGCCGTCGGGCCGCGATGTTTGAGGATCTCGTCTACTGGCATTGGTGGGCGCTCGCCATCGCGCTGGGCGTGGTCGAGATCGTCGCGCCCGGGACGTACTTCTTGTGGCTCGGCGCGGCGGCGGCGGTGGTCGGGCTCGTCGTGCTATTCGTTCCCGGGCTACCGCCGCTCGGCCAATGGTTCCTGTTTGCCCTGTTAGCCTTCGTCGCGATCTTTGCTTCGCGCGCCCTTGTCCGCCGATACCCGATCGAGACCGACGAACCGGACCTGAACCGTCGCGGACAGCAATATGTCGGCCGCGTGTTGACCCTCGAGGCGCCGATACGCAACGGACGCGGCCGGATAAAGGTCGGCGACTCGGTATGGGCAATTGCCGGCGCCGATATGCCGGAAGGGACGCGCGTGCGCGTGACCGGGGTCGAGGGCGTGACCCTTCGGGTCGAACGCGCGACGCCAGCCGATTGAAATAGGGAATGAGCGGGGTCGCGGACGCCAAGCGACCCGCTCACGCCGCGCGCCTGCCGACGGCCGTCTGGGCGCTTGGCGGCGTCAGTCTGCTCATGGACATGAGCTCGGAGATGATCCACGGCCTGCTGCCGGTTTTCCTGGTGGCGGTGCTGGGAGCGAGCGCCGCAACGGTTGGATTGATCGAAGGCATCGCCGAAGCGACGGCATCAATCACCAAGCTGATTTCCGGCGGACTCAGCGACCGGCTTGGCCGGCGCAAGCATCTCGCTTTGCTCGGCTACGGATTGGCGGCGGCGACGAAACCGTTATTCGCCTTGGCAGCGACACCGCTCTGGGTGCTCGCGGCGCGTTTTGTCGATCGCGTCGGCAAGGGAATCCGCGGAGCGCCGCGCGATTCGCTGATCGCCGACGTCACGCCCGCCCCGCAACGCGGCAGCGCATACGGCTTGCGACAGAGTCTCGATACGATCGGCGGTGTCGCCGGGCCACTGATCGCGGCCCTGCTGATGGCGGCGAGCGGCGACGATTATCGCCTCGTCTTTTGGATCGCCGTCGCCCCGGCATTTGCCTCGGTCGTCGTGCTCGCCCTCGGCGTCCGCGAGCCTGCCCCTCGCATCGCACGAGCGGAGCGGCTGCCGCTCGACGTCGCCGAACTGCGCCGGTTGGGGAAGTCGTTCTGGCTGGTCATCATGCTGACCGCGGTGCTGGCGCTGGCCCGCTACAGCGAGGCGTTTCTCCTCCTGCGGGTCGAAGGCCTCGGTCTCGCCGCTGCGGCCACCCCATTGCTGCTGGTCACAATGAACGTCGTCTATGCGTTGAGCGCCTATCCTGCCGGACGGCTATCGGATCGACTCGGTCGACGCTTTTTATTCGTCGCCGCCGGCGCCGCGGTGTACGTCGCGGCCAATCTTACCCTCGCCTTCGCGCAGGCCGTGGCGGTGGCCTTCCTTGGCGCAGCGCTATGGGGATTGCATCTGGGGCTCACCCAGGGGCTGCTAGCTGGGCTCGTCGCCGACACGGTTCAACCAAGCCGCCGCGGCGCGGCGTTCGGAATTTTTCACTTCACGACCGGGGCGGCCCTGCTGCCCGCAAGCTTGGCCGCCGGCATCGCCTGGGATGCCCTTGGCCCCTCGGCGCCGTTTCTTTTGGCGGCTGCCCTGGTCGGCGTCGCCGTGCCTGGGCTAGCCCTGGTCATGCGGCGGGCGCCGAAGCCGCATTAGGTTGGGCGCGGCCGGCGCGTCGGACCGTCTAGCCTAAGCCCGGCCGTCAATCGTCGCGATGCGTGCGCTCGAGGCGCTCGTGGCGCTCCTGCGCCTCGAGGCTCAAGGTGGCGATGGGTCGCGCCTCGAGCCGCTTGATGCTGATCGGCTCGTTGGTCTCCTCGCACAGGCCGTAGGAGCCGTCTTCGATGCGCCGCATGGCGTCGTCGATCTTCTGGATCAGCTTGCGTTCGCGATCGCGCGTCCTGAGCTCGATCGAGCGGTCCGTCTCGAGCGTCGCGCGGTCGGCGAGGTCGGCCTCTTGAACTGTGTCCTCCTGGAGATGGAGCAGAGTCTCCGTCGACTCGCGCAGCAGTTCAGTCCGCCAGCGAAGAAGCCGCTGGCGAAAATACTCCCGCATTACGGGATTCATGAACTCTTCGTCTTCGGAAGGGCGGTAGTCAGGCGGCAACAATGGATAGCTCATGGAGCGATTTTGGCATTCGTGCAGTTAACAAAGTGCGGCGGAGTATATGAATCCGACCCAATCGCTTCAAGCAACCAACGTCATCGCAAAAAGCCGACGCAGCCACGGGGCATTCGGCGGTGCATCGATCGACAAAACCGCCGAATCGTCGGGCGACGTACCGCGCGCGCGCTTTGGTGATCGTTTCGATTCGCTTCGCGGCGACGCGAGACAACTACCTGATTCAACGCTGGGAAACAATAATGGTTCAAATTTTAGCCAGCGCTCGGCGTGCACTTAGCGGTTTCTTAAGCGCGGCTCCCTAGACTTCGCGGCATGAACACCCGTGGAGATTCGGGAGCTAAAACAATGCCCACGGACTTGCCGGGCGCAGGACCGCCGACAGCGGCGGAGGCGCCGCGGGCGAGCGGATTCGACGATTTGCCGCCGCCCGACACAAAGCGCTGGGTGATCCGCCGCAAAGCTGCCGTTGTCGCGGCGGTGCGTACTGGCGCGATCACGCTCGAAGAAGCGTGCAATCGCTATCACCTGTCGGTCGAAGAGTTCTTGTCGTGGCAGCGACTGATCGACCGCCACGGCCTGCGTGGATTGCGCATTACTCGACTCCAGGAATATCGCGACCGCGAGCAGCAGTCGGCGGCCGATTGACTGCGCGGCCGCGTGCCGTCGCCTTCGCCGCTCCTTCGCTAAGCAATCACACTGTCCAACCGGGTCGGCGCCTCCGCGCCCGCCCGCGATGGCGTCGAGCCCTGCCGCCGCGACGTTCGATGCGTATGCGCTGGTCGTACAGCGCAAGCTCGGCGGCGATGGCGTCGATCTGTTGTGCGATGTCGCGTCGACGCGCCTCGACCTCGTCGAGCGAAGCCGCCAATCGGCGCCGTCGCTCCGCGGCTCCGGACGGGAGGGCCGACTCGCGTTCCGAACGAGGATCCAGAAAGCGGCCCACGCGCGCCAAGTGGGCCCGCAGGTCCTGCGCCAGCCTATCGAGCCCGGCCAATTCCTGCCGTCGTTCGTCGAGGACCCGCCGGCGCGCCGCTACATGCGCACCGAACCCTCCTGCCGTTCCACGTTCGGCCGTCATCCGGCCCCTCCAGCCGCACCATAGCGGCGGCTTCCTCGCACCTGCGCGATTTTACCGCCGCAACGCGTCGCTGGCGGAAATGTCGTTTTCAAAGAACGACTTAACAATGTCACGCAGGGCGGCCATTGCCCCCTTTTGCCGACTGACCAGCCGGTCGACGCGGCGATTCAGGATCGATGATCGGCGTTAACGAATGGTGAAGGATTCGACCCGTGAGATTTGAGGTAAAGTTTCAAGTAAAGTCCGTAATTATCAGTTGTCTAGCATTGTCTTAACCTTAAACTGTTTGTTAACGGTCGGTGTGGTGGTATGGTTAAAGTCTATTGTCTTAGGTCGGATTGGGGGGTCCCGATGCGCGTACTTCTTGTTGAGGACGATGCGGCGACGGCCAAAAGCATCGAGCTGATGCTCAAGTCCGAGGGGTTCGTGTGCGACGTCACCGACCTCGGCGAGGATGGTCTCGAGATCGGCAAGCTATACGACTACGACATCATCATCCTCGATCTGATGTTGCCCGATATGGACGGTTATGAAGTGCTGCGACGGCTGCGCGCGGCGCGCGTTAAGACGCCGATCTTGATCCTGTCGGGCTTGAGTGAACTGGATAACAAGTTGAAGGGCCTCGGGTTCGGCGCCGACGACTATCTGACCAAGCCTTTCGACAAGCGCGAACTGACGGCCCGTATTCACGCCATTGTGCGGCGCGCCAAGGGACATTCGCACTCGGTCATCAAGACGGGCAAGCTTACCGTCAACCTCGACACGCGTTCGGTCGAAGTCGACAGCCGTCCGGTGCATTTGACCGGTAAGGAATACGGCATCCTCGAGCTACTGTCGCTGCGCAAAGGCACTACGCTGACCAAGGAGATGTTCCTCAATCATCTCTATGGCGGCATCGATGAGCCGGAGCTCAAGATCATCGACGTTTTCGTCTGCAAGTTGCGCAAAAAGCTCGCTCAGGCGTGCGGCGGCGACAACTACATCGAGACGGTCTGGGGACGCGGCTATGTCTTGCGCGATCCGACGCCGGCAAAAACCGCCGTCGTACGCGAGCAGAAGCAGGTCGCCACGGCTTGAATCGGCGGCCATTGGGGGATAGCCGGAAGAGGGCGAGGCACCAAGGGAAAAGGTACAGAGTGCAAGGCATGCATTGAAGCGGCATGCTCGATGCCGATGGTCATGCCTTCATTCTTAATCTCTTGGCTTAATGGCGACCATCCGTCGCATCGGCACGGCGTCGATCGCCGTTTTATGCGCCCGGCGGAAGATCGAGCACCAGATCGAGATTGTTGGGACCGATGGCGCCGACATGCGTGCGTCCGCCAGCAACTTGCGCAAGACGCGCCGCGATATACGCCGGAACATTGCGCGGGGTTATCTCGGAGGCGCTTAGCGCACCATTCAATGCGACACGAATCTCATCGGGCACGCGGACCTCGCCGTCGAGGGCGCTGACCGAAACATCGAGCCTGCCCCTCTCGCCCGAGCCGCCTTCGATTCGCACGCGGCCGCGGCGCGGCAAGGCATCGAAGGCGATCGCGGCCAATATCAGTAGAATCTTGGCGCCGGTGCGACCAAGCAACGCCTCGACTTCGTCCTCACGCAGGCCCCAATCGAGCGTGATGCGGCTCCCGGCGAATAGGCCGTCGGCAAGCCGCCGTATCTCGGCGTGGCGTCCGGTGGACGGCAGCGCATTGGCGGTGCCGAGCGCTACACGGAAAAATTGCAATCGTTGACTGGCGAGGCGCGCCGAATCGCCAATAAGCTGCGTCACTTCGGGATCGACGGGCTCGCCGACCGCGCCAAGCAGCTCGACGCCATTTGCAACCGCGCCCACCGGTCCGACGAGGTCGTGGCACAGACGCGCCGCAACGTACTCCACAAGCAGCAATTCGACCGGCAGCGCCACGGTTCGTCCTCCCCGCCCGATTGGCTCGTCAATTACGCGGGTTAATACGTCTTTTTTCAAGCGCCGCGAGCGGGTTAGTATACTTAAGGAGGGGTCCCATGATGCGGCTGACGCCCGGCACTTTCGTCCGTCATCCCGACCGCCCTGATTGGGGAATCGGCCAGGTCCAATCGGTGGTCGGTCCACGGATCACCGTGAACTTCGAGAATGCGGGAAAATTGCTGATCAACGCCGATGTCGTCACCCTCGAGCCGATCGAGCAGGAGTCACGGCGCGGTTAGCCGGCCATCGCATCGCCATGAATCTTCGGGCGGTCATAATTCTTGCTCTATCGCTGTCGGGCTATTCCCTGACGGTCTCGGCGCAAAGCGCGGCCGATCGACGCGCGCTGGAGCAGGCATTGCTTGAAGGCGCACGGCTTGGGCGGAGCGACGTCGTTGCGGCGGCGCTCGATCGTGGCGCGTCGATCGACGCCCGGGAGCCGCGATTCGGTCACAGCGCGCTGACATTCGCCGTACGCGAGGGGCACTTCGACGTGGCTCTGCTTCTGCTCGACCGTGGCGCTTCGCCAAACGACGCCGAAACCAAGACTGGATACAGCGCGCTGGCCCACGCGGCACGGCGGGGCGATCTCGAGTTATTGGCCGAGCTGCTTGTGCGCGGCGCAAGGGTCGATGCTGGCGCGAAGGACGGATTCACCCCGTTGATGGCCGCGGCGCGCGAAGGAAGCGCCCCGGCCGCGCAAATGCTGCTCGACGCCGGCGCCGACGCCAACCGTCGACGTTCCGACGGAGCGACAGCGCTACTTCTCGCCGCCGAGGCCGGGCACGGCGCGGTTGTGCGTATCCTCATTCGCTCCGGCGGGAATCCGGCGCTCGGGGCCGTCGATGGCCGCACACCATTGGGTCGCGCCATCCTTTCCGGCGATCCGGTCGCAATCGCCGCCCTGCTCGATGCGGGCGCATCCGTCGACGGCACCGATCGCGAGGGCGAGACGCCGCTGATGCTCGCGGCGAAACGCGGCGACGTCGCGATCGTGGATCTTCTGTTACGCCTTGGCGCCAACGTCGATGCGATCGAACCGCGGCGTGGGCGTAGCGCGTTGATGCTGGCGGCCAATTGGGGCCATCGCGCGGTCGTCGAGCGGTTGCTCGACGCAGGCGCCGATGCGACGATACGCGCCCGCGACGGTTGGACGGCGCTGGCCGCGGCCGAAGACGCAGGCGAAGACGAGATCGTGCGCCTATTGCGCGCCTACGCGACGTCCCCTAAGCAACGCCGTTGACAAACCTGCCATGAAATACCGCGACGCAAATGTACAGGCTCGGAGTTTCACAACGATTCTCGCGCTCGCATCGATCGGCGCAGCGATCGCGACGACGCAAAGCGGCGCGCTCGCCGCCGACCCCGAACGCGGCCGGCAGATTTTCCGCAAGTGCGTCACTTGCCATACTGTCGAGGTCAACGGTCGCAATCGCGTCGGCCCACGCTTGCACGGCATTTTCGGTCGTGTCGCCGGCGGCGTGTCCGATTTCAATTACTCTCCGGCGCTCAAGAACTCAGGGATCATTTGGGACGAGCGCACGCTCGACGCATATCTCAAGGATTCGGAAGGTTTCGTTCCAGGGACGAAGATGTATGGCGGGCTGACCCTCGACGAGGATCGCGCCGATTTGATCGCCTATCTGCGGCGCGCGACCGTGAGCGGCGCCAACTGACCTCCGTCGCCGTCAGATATAAGTTCTTGAAAAGACTGAAAAAGACGTTAGATTTCGATTATCGAAAAGGGCCGGCCACGGACAAGGCGCGGGCATGGAACGCGCGAACGTGCCGAGGCGGAAACGAACGAACGACACGGGAGGTTTGCAAGCATGAGGAACATCCTTGCCGGTATCGCCGCCGCCGTTTTGGTTGCGATCGTGGCTTATTTCGCGCTCGACATGGCGCAGAAATCGGCGGCCGAGCGGTTCACGGTTCCGGGAGTGCGGATCGACGGATGAATCGCTAGTTGTGGCGTCAATTCGCCGGCTTCGGCGTCGCGGTGGTGATTTCGCGACCCGTTGCGATGTCCCAGATCTTCACGCCTTCGTCATAACCCGCCGAAAGCGCGTGCTTTCCGTCGGGGGTGAAGGCGATCGACCAAATCGGTTTACGATGGCCGGAGAATATGCGCAGCTCGCGCCCCGTCGCGAGATCCCACAAGCGCACCGTCCGATCTCCCCCGCCTGAGATCGCCTGTCTGCCGTCCGGCGAAAACTCTGCCGCGATAACGAAGCCCGAGTGCCCCTCGAGCACAGCGAGTTCCTTGAATGTCGCCAAGTCCCACAGGCGTACCGTTCCATCGGTGCTGGCCGAAAGCGCGCGGCCGCCGTCGGGCGACACCGACACCGAGTTCACGCTGTTGGCGTGTCCGGTGAGCGTCTGGATCACCGCTCCGGATTCGACATCCCAGACTTTAAGCGTCAGGTCGTAGCTCGCCGAAATGGCGCGTTTGTCGCCAGGTAAAAACGCCACCGACATCACGTTCGCCTTGTGACCTTCCATGACCTTGAGCATCGCTCCGGTCGCGACGTCCCACAGGCGTACGGTCCGGTCCCAGCCCCCGGAAATCGCCTGTTTTCCGTCGGCGCTGACGGCGACGCCGCTGACATTGCTGGCGTGCCCCTCGTACGTGCGGAGCACGGCACCGGTGCGGAGGTCCCATAGCTTCAGCGTCGCGTCCCAGCTCGCCGACAAGGCGCGTTGTCCGTCACGGAGAAAAACGACGTCGTTGACGCTGGCGCGATGCTCGTTCAGGACGCGGATCTCGCGCTGCGTCTTGATGTCCCAAAGCCGGACGGTGTAATCCCAGCTTCCGGTAAGCGCCTGCGCGCCGTCGGGCGAAACGGCCACGACGTTGACGATCGCGCCATGACCGACGAGTTCGCCGCGCGCCGGAAAGGCGAGCGCTGCGGCCATTGCAAGCGTCAATACCAAACGGCCCGCCAATGCGGGCCGGACGATACGATCGAACATGGCGTCTGACTTCGTTATAAGCACCCGCCCGGCGTGGGGTTGGCCCCCGCCGGGCGAGAAACCGCGTTTATCTCTCAAGTCTCAATCGTGTCCACCGCGCGGCTCAGGCTCGCCGCGCATCTGAGCCACCCACTGCGAATGGTGCTCGCGCGCCCAATTTTCGTCGACATCGCCCGAGCCCATAGCGTCCCAAGCGCCTTCCATTCCGAGCGACCCGATGTAGATGTGCGCCAGAATTATCGCCGTCAGCACCAATGCGACGATGGCGTGGATGATCTGCATCGTCTGTTGGTCCTGTACGTCGCCGAACTGGAACGGAAACAGCAGATAGATGCCGGTGACAGTCAACGCCACGCCGCCAAGGATGACCGACCAGAAAATCAGCTTCTGCCCGGCGTTGAACTTTCCGGCCGGAGGGTGGACGCCCTTGCGGAACAAGCCCCCTGCAACCGCCAACCATTGTACGTCATACCGATTGGGGATGTTGTGGTGCAGCCACAACACCAGCATCAGCAAGACGCCGGCCATGAACGGGAAGGCGATGAAATTGTGGGCGTACTTCAGGGCGATCGAAATCGCAGTGAAGGCGTCGGGACCCAAGATCGGCAGTAGCACGTATCGCCCATAAGTGATGTTGAGCCCCGAGATCGCCAAAACCACGAACGAACTCGCGGTCAGCCAGTGGACGAAACGCTCCAATCCGGAGAAACGGCGAACCGTGCGGCCCGAAAACCCGGAGTCGATACGAATCCGGCCTCGGAGAAGGTAGAAGGCCAGCAACACGGCGATCATGCCGACGACCAGCCACATACCCCACACCCGCAGCGGACCGCCAACCGTTCCCCGCCATGACCGCCCATCCTGCACCAGCGTGGCCGATTTCTGATCAGGGAGGCTGACATATCCGGTGACGCTACCCTTGAGCGCCGCGAGTAACGCCGCCTCTTGCGATTGCGCCACCGTGTGCCCCGCCAGCGGGCGGGCCGTAGCATTGGTTTCGATGATGGCCGGTGCGGTGGGAATCGTCGGCGTCAGATTTGTCGGACCGGATGGCTTGCTTATCGCCGGAACCGACGTTGACTTGACCTCGGCTGGTGGCGCCTGTCCCAGCGTCGGCTCCGCCGAGCCCAAGAGCGCAACGGCGGCCAGGGTCCCGGCGAAAGCGGAGACGAGATACCGGCGGCGGCGAACATCGTTCGACATCGTCATGACGCGCAATCTCCCTTTTAGGCTTAGTACCGCTGCACCGTGCCGGCGCGCTTATTCAGGTCCTCGACCTTTGCGCCGCTTTGGGCATCGGCGATCGATCTGCCGAGATAGCTGCCCTTGGCGCCTTCCGGAAGCCCTGGTTCTGGCCGGCTGCTCATGATGACGATCACCGCCAGTACACCGACGACGATCCAACCGAGCGTTTTTTGTACTCCGGACATGATTGTTTGCTCCCCTTGTTCTTGCTTGACTGTCGAACGCCGCGTGGATTTCCCGATAACGACCAACGATCGCGGCGGCGGCCATTCGCCGCCCCATGATTTGCCTCAGTCGATCCACCCCACACTTCCTGCGGCATCGTCGTCACCCGATGCGCGATGCCTGCCGGCTATTAGCACCAACGATGCGGGCGGCAGTCGCGTCCGGCGGCCGCCGCCCGCTCGTTCGACCTCGCGAGTTACGTCCCAGCCGGCGGATAGGCAGTCGACCAGCCCCACGCCCCCGACCCGTAGCCGCGTGTCGCCACGCGCTCGCGATAGATCCCGGCGATGACATCGCCGTCGCCGGCGAGCAACGCCTTGGTCGCGCACATCTCGGCGCACAGCGGAAGCTTGCCTTCCGCGATGCGGTTGCGACCGTACTTCACGAACTCGGCTTCGGTGTTGTCCTTGTCCGGGCCGCCGGCGCAGAACGTGCACTTGTCCATCTTCCCGCGGCTGCCGAAGTTGCCCGCCTGCGGATACTGCGGCGCCCCGAACGGACAGGCGTAGAAGCAGTAGCCGCAGCCGATGCACAGATCCTTCGAGTGAAGGACGACGCCTTCGGCGGTCTTATAGAAGCAATCGACCGGACAAACCGCCATGCACGGAGCATCGGTGCAGTGCATGCAGGCCATCGAGATCGACCGCTCGCCCGGCTTGCCATCGTTGAGGGTAACCACCCGCCGACGATTGATGCCCCACGGCACCTCGTGCTCGTTTTTGCAGGCGGTGACACAGGCGTTGCATTCAATGCAGCGCTCGGCGTCGAGGAGGAATTTCATGCGTGCCATAGTCGTCGCTCCCTAGGCTCAGGCCTTCTCGAGCCGGCAGATCGTGGTTTTGGTTTCTTGCATTTGCGTGACCGGGTCGTAGCCGTAGGTCATTGCGGTATTCACGGCTTCACCCAGCACGATCGGGTCGGCTCCCGGCGGGTAACGGAACCTCCGGTCCTCGCCCATCCAGTGGCCGGCGAAGTGGAACGGCATCCATGCCACCCCGCGCCCAACCCGCTCGGTGACCAACGCACGCACCTTCAGGCGTGCGTTGTTCTCCGGGCCCATCAGCCAGACGAAGTCCCAGTTCTTGACGCCGATCTTTGCCGCGTCGGCGGGATTGACCTCGACGTAGCATTCCTGCTGCAGCTCGGCGAGCCACTTGTTCGAGCGTGTCTCGTCGCCGCCGCCCTCGAACTCGACAAGGCGTCCCGAGGTCAGGATGATCGGGAACTCCTTCGACAGATCGCGATCCTGGATCGTCTTGTACAGGACCGGCATGCGCCAATGCCTGCGATCGGCATAGGTCGGGTACTTCTTCACCATCTCGCGATCGGGCGAGTAGAGGGCCTCGCGATGAATCGGGACCGGGTCCGGGAAGTTCCACACATTGGCGCGGGCCTTGCCATTACCGAACGGCGCGCAGCCATGGAGGATCGCGACGCGGATGATGCCCGCCGAAAGGTCGATCGACCAGGCCACGTTGTCGGGATTGGCGCCGCCTATTGCTTCGATCGTCTTGCGTTCATCGTCGGTGAGGTCCTTGTCCCAACCGAGCTTCTTCAGCACGCCATAGGTGAACTGGACGTGCCCGTCCTTGATCTCCGCGCCGACCGGATACGAGCCCTCGGCAAGGAGATTGACGCCATTGCGTTCGGCGCCCCACAGCGCCCGGAAGTTGAGACCGCCGTCCTTCACCGGCTTCGAGGTGTCGTAAAGGATCGGCGTGCCCGGGTGCTTGTGCTCGGCCTTGCCCCAGCATGGCCAAGGCAGGCCATAGCTGTCTCCGGCCACCGGTCCGGTCGTCGCGCGCATCGTCCGCGAGTCGAACAGGTGCTGGTTGTCCATATGCAGCTTGAGCCGCTCGGGGGACTGGCCCGAGTAGCCAATGGTGAGCGATCCGCGATTTAGTTCGCGCAGCGCGTCGTCGACCAACGGCTTGCCGTTATCGACCTTGATGTTCTTCCAGAACTCCTTCTCGAAGCCGAACTTCTTCGAGAAGAGGTACATGATGTCGAGATCGTTCTTCGATTCGAAGATCGGCTCGACGATCTTGTAGCCCCACTGCAGCGAGCGGTTTGATGCGGTGCGGGAGCCGTCCTGCTCGAGCGCCGAACAGGCGGGCAGCAAATAGATCCCGTCCTTGCGATCGGACATCGCCGCCACCTGGATCGGATGCGGAT
>DATFES010000323.1:0-7968 GCA_035250945.1 Alphaproteobacteria bacterium
GTCGCAGTCTTGACCCCGCCGAGCTTCAGTCGGCCATGGGCGCCGGGACCGACGCCGATATAATCCTCGTAGCGCCAATAGGCGAGATTGTGGCGGCATTCCGCGCCGGCCCGGGCGTGATTCGAGACCTCGTAGGCAGCAAGTCCGGCATCGTCGAGAATCGCCTGCGTCGCCTCGTATAGCGCGGCGGCGGCGTCCTCGTCCGGTACGACGAGTTCGCCACGCGCGTGGCGGGCGGCGAACGCCGTCCCCGGCTCGATGGTGAGCTGATAGACCGACATATGATCCCCCGCGAGCGCGACCGCCCGGCGCAGTTCGGTCTCCCACGCGGCGCGACTCTGGCGCGGGCGGGCATAGATCAGATCGAACGAATAACGGTCGAAGACCGCGGCCGCGCGGGCGATCGCCGCCTGCGCTTCGGCGGCGCTATGGCCGCGGCCGAGCGCCCCCAGATCGGCGTCGTCGAGCGCCTGGACGCCGAGCGACAGACGATTGACTCCTGCGGCGCGAAAGGCCGCGAATCGCGACTGCTCGGCCGAGTTCGGGTTGGCCTCGAGCGTGATCTCGACGTCGTCCGCGACGCGCCACTTGCGGGCGACGCAATCGATGACCGCGGCGACGATTTGCGGCGCCATCAACGACGGCGTGCCGCCGCCGAAGAAGACCGATCTTACGGTGCGGCCGCCGGTCGATGCCGCGAAATGGTCAAGTTCAGTCAGCAACGCGCCGCGCCAACGCGTATCGTCGACGCTTTCGCGCACATGGCTATTGAAATCGCAATACGGGCATTTCGACCGGCAGAACGGCCAGTGGACATAGATCGCCAATCGGTCATCCGACATCGGTCTTTGGCATTCCCTCAAAGCATGCCGCGATCAACTTGGCGAATGCGGCGGCGCGATGGCTTATGCGATGCTTGTCGCTTGGCGCCATCTCGCCGAACGTAAGCGCTCCGCCGCGCGGCACGAACATCGGATCATACCCGAATCCACGCGTACCGCGCGGCGGCCACACCAGCCATCCGTGCACTTCGCCCAGAAACGTCTCGACATGACCGTCCGGCCAAGCGAGCGCCAGGGCGGCGACGAAATGGGCCCGGCGATCGGGGTCGCCGGCCAGCGCGCTTTCGATTTTGGCCATGGCGGCGGCGAAGTCTTTGCCCGGCCCCGCCCAGCGCGCCGAGTGTATCCCGGGCGCGCCGTCCAGCGCCGGGACGACCAGGCCCGAATCGTCGGCGAGCGCCGGCAGCCCGCTCGCCGCCGCCGCCCGCGCCTTGAGGGCGGCGTTGGCCGCGAAGCTGTCGCCGGTCTCCTCCGGCTCGGCGAGATCGAGTTCGCCGGCGGCGACCGCCGCGACGCCATAAGGCGCCAGCAACTCGGCGATCTCGCGGACCTTTCCTGGATTGTGGCTGGCGATGACCAGCCGCCCGGCATCCAGCCGGCGCGCCATCGTCACAGGCTGAGCGCCAGTTTTTGCGCCGTCACCAACTCGGCGATTCCCTTGCGCGCCAGCGCAAGCAGCACCATCAGATCGCTCTCGGCGAAAGTGCCGCGTTCGGCCGTGCCTTGCACCTCGATGATGCGTCCGCTGCCGGTGAGCACGAAGTTGGCGTCGGCCTCGGCGCTCGAATCCTCGACGTAATCGAGGTCGAGCACCGGCACGCCCTGAAAGATGCCGCACGACACTGCGGCGACGTGATCGGCGAGCGGCACGACGGCGAGTTGGCCCGCGCGGACCAGCCCCGACAACGCCTGATGGAGGGCCACGAACGCGCCGGTGATCGCCGCGGTCCGCGTTCCGCCATCGGCCTGGATCACGTCGCAGTCGATCTTGATCTGTCGCTCGCCGAGCGCCACGAGATCAGCGACCGCGCGCAAGCTGCGTCCGATCAGGCGCTGGATCTCGTGAGTGCGCCCCGATTGCTTGCCGCGGCTCGCCTCGCGTTCGCTGCGCGTATGGGTCGAGCGCGGCAACATGCCGTACTCGGCGGTGATCCAACCTTTGCCGGTGTTGCGCAGGAACGGAGGCACCTTCTCATCGATACTGGCGGTGCACAGCACATGGGTGTCGCCGAAGCGGGCAAGGCACGACCCCTCGGCGTGTTTCATCACCGCGGTCTCGAGACGGACCGGCCGGAGCATGTCGGGAGCGCGACCCGATGGGCGCATGTCGATGATCCTTGCGCGATTGCGGAGACCGGATGGCAGGTCCGGGCGGCCGCGAACCTACCGCGCTGCGAAGGCGGGCGTCCAGCCCTCCCCGCCGCCGCCGAAATCGACCGCAGTTCCACCCATTTATGGCCAAGCGGCAGGCCCGCCATACGTTGACGCTATGGGACCGGGTCCCTACATTCGAAATTCATGAACATGGTCAAGCCGACACCCATGACGGAAGCCAAGCCGGCGGCGAGCGTCCGGCCGCCGGTGGTCGAACTCAACGAGCGCAGCCGCGAGATCTTCCGTCAGATCGTCGAGGCTTATGTCGAAACCGGCGAGCCGGTGGGTTCGCGCACGCTGTCGCGCAAGCTGGGTCAGCCCCTGTCGCCAGCGACGATCCGCAACGTTATGGCCGACCTCCAGGAAGCGGGACTTCTCTACGCGCCGCATACGTCGGCCGGCCGCTTGCCGACCGAAGCCGGCCTGCGCATGTTCGTCAATGGGCTGCTCGAGGTCGGCCGGCTGTCGACCGACGAGCGCGAGAACATCGAAGTGCAGTGCGCCGCCGCCGGCAAGAGCGTCAACCAAGTGCTGGAGGAGGCAAGCGCGATGCTCGCCGGCTTGTCGCACGCCGCCGGCCTCGTCTTGGCGCCCAAGAGCGAAGGCGCCTTCAAGCACATCGAATTCGTCGATCTCGGCTCGGGCCGGGCGCTGGTCGTCGTCGTTGCGACGAACGGCCTGGTCGAGAACCGGGTGATCGATCTGCCGATCGGCATGGCGGCGAGCGGGCTCACGCAGGCGGCGAACTATCTTAACGCGCGGCTCGCCGGCCGCACCTTCAGCGAGGCGCGCGTTGAGATTCAAAGCGAACTCGAGGAGCGGCGCGCCGAACTCGATGAACTGACCCGCAAGGTGGTCGAAGCGGGACTCGCCACCTGGTCGGGCGACGGCAAGCAAGGCTATCTCATCGTCCGCGGCCAGGCGCGGCTGTTGGACGATGTCAGCGCCATCGGCGATCTCGAGCGGATTCGCGCGCTGTTCGAGAGCTTGGAGACGCGCGAGACGACGATGCGCCTGCTCGACGCCGCGAGCACGGCCGAGGGCGTGCAGATTTTCATCGGCGCCGAGAATGCGCTGTTCGGCGTCGCCGGCTGCTCGATGATCATCGCGCCGTTCGGCAACCGCCAGGAACAAATCGTCGGCGCGATCGGCGTCATCGGCCCGACGCGTCTCAATTACGCGCGCATCATTCCGATGGTCGACTACACGGCCAAGGTGGTCAGCCGCCTGATCGGCTAGGCGCAATCGCCCGCTCCGCAATCATGCCCGAGACGTCGCGAAGGATCGAAATGACCGACGACAAGAAATCTGTTGGCGAAGCCGAAGCCAAGCCGACCAACGGCGCCGGCGGTCCGGCCGAGACGGTATCGCCCGAATCGTCGGCCGATCTGCCAGCTTCGGGCGGCGAGGCGGAGCGGATCGCCGAACTCGAAGGCGAGGTCAAGGCCCTCAAGGACCAGGCGTTGCGCGCTTTGGCGGAGGCCGAGAACACGCGCCGGCGCGCCCAGCGCGAGATCGAGGAAAACAACAAATACGCGCTGGCCAATTTCGCCCGCGAAGTGCTGCCGGTGGCCGACAACCTGCGCCGCGCGCTCGACGCGATCCCTGCCGACGCGCGCGCCGCCGACAAGGCGCTCGACAGCTTCGCCCAGGGGGTCGAACTGACCGAGCGCGAATTGCTGGCGGTTCTCGAGCGCTTCGGCGTCAAGCGCGTGGAGCCTTCGGGCCAGCCCTTCGATCACAATCTCCACCAGGCGGTGATGCAGATGGAGAGCGCCGACCAGCCAGCCGGGACCGTCGTCCAGGTCCTTCAGAGCGGGTATACCCTCCATGGCCGACTGCTGCGCCCGGCGATGGTGGCGGTCGCCAAGACCCCCGCCGAGGCGGCGCGGTCCAGCCTACCGGAAGAAGCCAAACCCAGCGGCTGACGGCCGAAAATCGATCTCGGACGAGCGCCTCGGCCCGTTGCGCCGCCGCGCCGTCCTGCCTATATAGCGTTCGGTAAAGTCTTCGTTATCGACCTGTCACCCTTTGGGGGTCCGGGGCGGCGCCCGACCGGGGCTTCCCCACATGACCCGCCGCAACAATGAGGTTTCGACATGAGTAAAGTGATCGGCATCGACCTTGGCACGACGAATTCCTGCGTCGCGGTGATGGAAGGCAAGACCCCCAAGGTCATCCCGAACGCGGAGGGCGCCAATACCACCCCGTCGATCGTCGCCTTCACCGATTCGGGCGAACGGCTGGTCGGCCAGGCCGCCAAGCGTCAGGCGGTAACCAATCCCGAGAACACGTTCTACGCCATCAAACGGCTGATCGGTCGGCGGTTCAGCGATCCCATGGTCAGCAAGGACATGGGACTGGTCCCCTATAAGATCGTCAAGGCCGAGAACGGCGACGCGTGGGTCGAAGGGCAGGGCAAGCGCTACAGCCCAAGCCAGATCTCGGCGTTCATCTTGCAGAAAATGAAGGAGACGGCCGAAGCCTATCTCGGCGAGAAGGTGGCCCAGGCGGTCATCACCGTTCCGGCATATTTCAACGACGCCCAGCGACAGGCGACCAAGGACGCCGGCAAGATCGCCGGCCTCGAGGTGTTGCGCATCATCAACGAGCCGACGGCGGCGGCGCTGGCCTATGGGCTCGAAAAGAAGAAGACCGGCACGATCGCGGTCTACGACCTCGGCGGCGGCACGTTCGACATTTCCGTGCTCGAGATCGGCGACGGCGTGTTCGAGGTCAAGTCGACCAATGGCGACACGTTTCTCGGCGGCGAGGATTTCGACAAGGAGATCATCGACTACCTGGCGGCCGAATTCAAAAAGGAGCAGGGCATCGACCTGCGCCAGGACCGGCTCGCCCTGCAGCGCCTGAAAGAGGCGGCGGAGAAGGCGAAGATCGAGCTTTCGTCCTCGATGCAGACCGAGGTCAACCTGCCGTTCATCACCGCGGACGCCACCGGACCCAAGCACCTCAACATCAAGCTGACCCGCGCCAAGCTCGAATCGCTGGTTGATCAGCTGGTCCAGAAGACGATCGAGCCGTGCAAGGCGGCGCTCAAGGACGCCGGGCTCAAGGCTTCCGAGATCGACGAGGTGGTGCTGGTCGGCGGCATGACGCGGATGCCGAAGATCATCGAGACGGTGAAGCAGTTCTTCGGTCGCGAGCCCCATCGCGGCGTCAATCCCGACGAGGTCGTGGCGGTCGGCGCCGCCATCCAGGCCGGCGTCCTCAAGGGCGACGTCAAGGATGTGCTGCTGCTCGACGTGACGCCGCTTTCGCTGGGCATCGAGACGCTCGGCGGGGTGTTCACCCGCCTCATCGATCGCAACACGACCATCCCGACGCGCAAGTCGCAGGTCTTTTCGACGGCCGAGGACGGCCAGACGGCGGTGACGATTCGCGTCTTCCAGGGCGAACGCGAGATGGCGGCCGACAACAAGATGCTCGGCCAATTCGATCTGATGGGCATTCCCTCCGCGCCGCGCGGCATGCCGCAGATCGAGGTCACCTTCGATATCGACGCCAACGGCATCGTCAATGTCTCGGCCAAGGACAAAGGCACCGGCAAGGAGCAGCAGATCCGCATCCAGGCGTCGGGCGGCCTCACCGAGGCCGATATCCAGCGCATGGTCAAGGAAGCCGAGGAGCACGCGAGCGAGGACAAGAAGCGCCGCGAGCTGGTCGAAGCGCGCAACCACGCCGACGGCCTGATCCACTCGACCGAGAAGAACCTCAAGGAGTACGGCGACAAGATCGGTGCTTCGGAAAAGTCGCAGATCGAGACCGACATCGCCCAACTCAAGACGGCGATGGAAGGCGACGACGCCGAGGCGATCCAGCAGAAGTTGCAGGCCTTGATGCAATCGGCGATGAAACTCGGCGAGGCGATGTACAAGGCCGGCGCGGGAGCGACCGGCGCCACGGCCGAAGCGGCCGCGCCGCAGCCCGATGCCGCCGCGCCCGATGGCGATGGCAAGGTGGTCGACGCCGATTTCGAGGAGGTCGACGAGAAGAAGAAGGGCAAAGGCAGCTGAGAGACAGAAGACAGATGTCGGAATTCAGATGCCGGAAGGAAGCTGCCGCGATGACTCGTCATCTGACATCCGACATCTGACACCTGTTACCTGACATCCGGCCATGTCCAAAGCCGACTACTACTCGACCTTGGGCGTCGAACGCGGCGCCAGCCCGGAAGACCTCAAGAAGGCCTACCGGAAGCTCGCCATGCAGTTCCACCCCGACCGCAATCCAGGCGACAAGAAGGCCGAGCAGAAATTCAAGGACATCAGCGAAGCCTACGACGTCCTCAAGGACGAGCAGAAACGCGCCGCTTACGATCGCTTCGGTCACGCCGCGTTCGAGGCCGGGGCCAATGGTTTCGGCGGCGGCGCCCGGCCGGGCGGCGGCGATTTCGGCTTCAACATGGGCGGCTTCGCCGACATCTTCGACGAGATGTTCGGCGAGTTCGTCGGGCGGGGCCGCGGGCAAGCCCGCCCGAGCCACGGCGCGGATCTGCGTTACAACCTCGAAATCAGCCTCGAGGACGCGTTTCACGGCAAGGCGACGAACGTCCGGGTGGCGAGCGCCTCGCCGTGCGAAACGTGCGAGGGCAGCGGCGCCGAACCGGGCTCCAAGCCGGTCTCGTGTCCCACCTGCCGCGGCCACGGCAAGGTCCGGGCGACGCAAGGGTTCTTCACCATCGAACGGACCTGCCCGTCGTGCGGCGGACAGGGCCAGGTGATCGAAAAACCGTGCCGGACCTGCGCCGGCCAAGGCCGCGTGCGGCGCGAACGGACGCTCAAGGTCGATATACCCGCTGGCGTCGAGGATGGCACGCGTATCCGTCTCGCCGGCGAGGGCGAAGCGGGAATGCGCGGACGACCGTCCGGCGATCTCTATATTTTCCTCACCATCAAGCCGCACCGCTTCTTCCAGCGCGATGGCGCGAATCTGCATTGCCGCGTCCCGATCGCCATGACGACGGCCGCGCTCGGCGGCGCGGTCGAGGCGCCGGTGATCGATGGAACGCGGGCCAAGGTTTCGATTCCAGCCGGTACGCAGAGCGGCCAGCAGTTCCGCCTGCGCGGCAAGGGGATGAGCGTATTGCGCAGCGCCGCGCGCGGCGATCTGTTCATCACCGTGACGGTGGAGACGCCGGTGAGCTTGACCAAGCGCCAGCAGGAGCTGCTGCGCGAATTCGAGAACGCCGGGTCGGCCGAGAAGACCAGCCCCGAATCCACCGGCTTCTTCGCCAAGGTGAAGGAGCTATGGGACGATCTGAAGGAGTGATCGCTGCCCCTGCGCGACACGCGCCTACGAAACGAAACCCGGCATCCAGCATTTGAACGCGAGCCCGCTATCCCCCGTATAGTGGAACACGCGCTCCATGACGGCGATCAAGGTGTCGGTGATCTGCCAGAACGTTTCGCGCGACGCGATGTCGATGAATTGATAGTAGTTCGGGCTGAACGAATCGGGCGCGCGGAAACCAAGCTCAGCCAAAACCTGCTCGCCGTCGGCTGCGGCATCGGTCCACGCCCCTTCGAACGACCGCGCGGAGATCGCTTCGCACCACATCTCCGTTTTGTCATGGTCGGCGAGGCACTGTACATAGCCGCGACTCCAAGAAAATGCGCAGAAGTTGCTGGACTCCGGAATGCGCGAGTCCCACAGACGCATCAGGATTGTCGCGATTTGATCGCGATATACGACGGATAGGGTCGTGGCCATGACGCGTCGACCTATACTGCAC
>DATFES010000326.1:0-2990 GCA_035250945.1 Alphaproteobacteria bacterium
ATGCAGTACGAGCAGCTCGCGCCGGACAACCGCGTGCCGTTGCCGAAGCCGTCGATCGACACCGGCATGGGCCTCGAGCGCATCGCCGCGGTGCTGCAGGGCAAGCACGACAATTACGATACCGACTTGCTACGCAGCCTGATCCTCGCGTCGGCGGAGGCGAGCAAGGTCGCCGCCGACGGCCCGCACGCCGTCTCCCATCGCGTTATCGCCGACCACCTGCGCGCTACGTCGTTTCTCATCGCCGATGGCGTGCTGCCGTCGAACGAAGGCCGCGGCTATGTGCTGCGTCGGATCATGCGCCGCGCGATGCGCCACGCCCATATGCTCGGCGCCCGCGAACCGCTGATGTACCGGCTCGTTCCGGCGCTCGTGCAGATAATGGGTCAGGCGTACCCCGAACTTGGCCGCGCTCAGGCATTGATCGTCGAGACGCTTAAGCTGGAGGAAACCCGCTTCAAGCAGACATTGGAGCGCGGCCTTCGCCTGCTCGACGAGGCGACGCAGGGGCTTTCCAAAGGTGCTGCGCTCGACGGCGACGTGGCCTTCAAGCTTTACGACACCTTTGGATTTCCGCTCGACTTGACGCAAGACGTGCTGCGCGGGCGCGGGCTCACCGTCGATGTCGAGGGCTTCAACAAGGGCATGGAGCGCCAGCGCGCCGAAGCGCGCAAGGCATGGGCGGGTTCGGGCGAAGCGTCGACAGAGCAGGTGTGGTTCCAGATTCGCGAACGCGTCGGCGCCACCGAGTTCCTCGGTTACGACGCCGAGGTGGCCGAAGGAAAGGTGAGCGCGCTGGTCGTCGACGGCAAGGAGGTTAATGAAGCCGCCGCCGGCGCCGATGTCGCCGTGGTCGTCAACCAGACGCCGTTTTACGGCGAATCGGGCGGCCAGATGGGGGACAGCGGCGCCATGTTCACCGCCGGCGGCGCCGAGCTCGCTGTCCGCGACACGCAGAAGAAGCTCGGCGATCTGCACGTCCATTTCGGGCGCGTCGAACGCGGCGTCCTCAAGATCGGCGACATCGTCGAACTGCGCATCGACGCAGCCCGCCGCGATCAGCTACGCGCCAACCACTCGGCGACGCACCTGCTGCATGAGGCGCTGCGCCGCAGGCTCGGCTCGCACGTGACGCAGAAGGGCTCGCTGGTGGCTCCGGACCGGCTGCGTTTTGACATCAGTCAGCCGACGCCGATGTCGCCCGACGACCTGCGCGCCGTCGAGGCCGACGTCAACGCGCGTATTCGCGCCAATTGCGATGTGCGGACGCGGCTGATGACGCCGGATGCCGCCGTCGAGGCGGGGGCGCTGGCGCTGTTCGGCGAGAAATACGGGGACGAGGTCCGCGTTGTCAGCATGGGCGACGAGGCCAGCGGCGAAGCCGACCGCTACTACTCGACCGAGCTTTGCGGCGGCACGCACGTGCGGCGCACCGGCGATATCGGGCTATTCAAGATCGTTTCCGAGGGCGCCGTCGCCGCCGGCGTGCGCCGGATCGAAGCGCTGACCGGCGAAGCGGCGCGCCAACACCTCGCCCAACAGGAAGCGCTGCTGCAGCAGGCGGCGGCGACGCTCAAGGTTCAACCGGCCGAGGTTCCGGCGCGGGTCGCCCAGCTTGTCGAGGAGCGCCGCAAGCTCGATCGCGATCTTGCCGAGGCGCGCCGCGCCATGGTTGCCGGGGGCGGCGGAGCGTCCACCGTCGCCGAAGACGTGGGCGGCGTGAAGTTCGCCGCGCGTCGTGTCGATGGCGTACCGGCGCGCGAGCTCAAACCGATGGTCGACGATCTCAAACAAAAGATCGGTTCGGGTCTGGTGGCGCTGATTGCCGTCGAGGATGGCAAAGCTTCGGTCGTCGTCGGCGTCACCGACGATCTCAAGGGCAAGCTGAATGCCGTCGACTTTGTCAAACTCGCGGTCGCCGAGCTCGGCGGAAAGGGCGGCGGCGGACGGCCGGACATGGCGCAAGGCGGCGGCCCTGACGCGGCCAAGGCCGAGGCGGCGTTGGCGGCGATCAAATCGGCGCTTGCCGACCGCGCCAAGGCGGCCTAGGGACGCTTCTCGCGCTGCGAAAGACCCAGGCGCAAGGAAGTGGAATGACCCATCGTCCCGAGCCGGGCTTGTCGAACGATGAGCGTATGTCGGAGCCAGCGGTGAACGACGCGACGGCTTGCCAAATCATCGCGGCGACAGTCGACGACGTTCCGCTGATCCTACGGTTCATCCGCGAACTCGCCGAGTACGAGAAGCGCCTCGAGGAGGTCGCGGCGGGCGAAGACGATCTCCGCGCCAGCCTATTCGCCGAGCCGCCTCAGGCGGAGGTCATCATCGCGCGCGTCAACGGCGACGTCGCCGGCTTCGCGTTGTTTTTTCACAACTACTCGACGTTCCTCGGCCGACGAGGAATTTGGCTCGAGGATTTGTACGTCCGGCCGCGATGGCGTGGCCGCGGGATCGGGCGTCGGCTGCTCGGGCGGTTGGCGCAGATCGCGGTCGAGCGCCGATGCGGACGTCTCGAGTGGTGGGTCCTCGACTGGAACGCGGATGCGATCGGCTTCTATCGCCGCCTCGGGGCCGCGCCAATGTCCGATTGGACCGTGCAGCGTCTCACCGGCGAGGCGCTCAAGCGACTGGCGGGCGAACATTGACGACCGCTGCGTTGCGCGCCTTGCGATATGCGCGATGCGCGCAGAGCAGGGTTCTCGGGAGTTGGCCGCCCATCGCCCTGCAACAGATTCAAGACGATGAACGTTCGATTTCAGGCGGCACGCGACTTTTTGAGATTGGTGTCGATCTTGTCGAAAAACTGATTTGTCGTCAGCCATTTCTGGTGCGGCCCGACAAGGGCGGCGAGATCCTTGGTCATGTCGCCCGCCTCGACCGTGTCGACGCAGACTTTTTCGAGCGTGTTGGCGAATTTAACAACCTCGGGCGTGCCGTCGAACTGGCCGCGATACTGCAGTCCGCGGGTCCAGGCGAAGATCGACGCAATG
>DATFES010000331.1:0-7194 GCA_035250945.1 Alphaproteobacteria bacterium
TCTATCCACGGACCGCCTTGGGCAAGCTGGTGCGGCTGGTCGGCGCGTCGCGCGCCAAGTTCATGCTGCTGTCGGCGCGGGCGTTCGACGCCAAAGGGGCGGCGGGCATGGGCCTGGTCGATGCGGTTTTTCCGGCGCGACGCTTCAAGCCCATGGTCGACGATTTCGCCAAAGCCATCGTCGCGCATCCGCCCGGCGCGGTGCGCGCCTACAAACAGGTCGTCGACGCGCTCGCAGTCGACGATGCGGCCGCGGCCGAACGCATCGCCCGCAGGGTCAACCGCGGCGCCGAGATGTACGCGGCGCTGGAGCGCGTGCGCTCGGGGCGCAAACGGCGCGTCCGCTAGCGGCGAGCGTTTACGCCGCCCGGACCCGCACGGTCATGGCGCCGATCCGCTCCATCGCGACCGACATCGTGTCGCCCGGCTTGACCGGGCCGACGCCGGCCGGCGTGCCGGTCATGATGATGTCGCCGGGCAGCAGGGTATAGAAGCTCGACGCGTATTCGATGAGCCGGCGCACGTCGTAATCGAGATGTCGCGTGTTCGACTTCTGGCGCACCTCGCCGTTGACGCGGAGTTCGAAATCGAGTGCGTCGGGATCGGAAACTTCCTCGGCGGTGACGAGCCATGGGCCGAGCACCGCATAGCTGTCGACCGATTTGCGGAAACTGGGCAGCTCGGGACCGCGCACCGTCATGTCGAGGCCGATGGCGTAGCCGGCGACGTGATCAAGGGCGGCCTCGCGCCGGATGTCGGCGCCGGCGCGGCCGATGACGAGGGCAAGCTCGACCTCGTGGTCGTTGCGGCGATCGGGAAAGCGCAGCGCGACGCCGTCGCCCGCGCCGACCAACGCGCTGTTGGCCTTCAAGAACAAGCCCCAATCGCCGATCGCTTTGATGACCCGGCCATGGGCGATGCCGGGATCCTTCTTGGATTCCTCGATGTGGTCCTTGTAGTTGATCGGCGCGCCGATGATCTTCGATGGATTGGCCACCGGCGAACGCAGGATTGCATCGCCAAGCGCCAGCGCGCGCGCCTGGGGCGCCAGCCGCTCGATCTCCTGGCGGATGCGGGGCAGATTGGCGACGAGCTGGTCGCCGAGCGGCGCCGGCCAGCCGACCTTCGGCAGCACGGCGAGCGCCTCGCTCACGTCGCGGATGGTTTCGCCTTCGACCACACCGAGCCGATCGTCGTTGAAGCGGCACAGGCGCATGGCTCCTCCTTGGCGCATCGATACAACGGCGGCGAGTATAGCTCCCGGCGGCTTGACGCCAACCTCCGGGCGGCGTCTTCTCGGCCACCGTCATGAACTATCGCCATGCCTATCACGCCGGCGGCTTCACCGATGTCGTCAAGCACGCGGCATTGACCCTGGTACTGCGGCGACTGATGGAGAAACCGACGCCGCTCTTCGTCCTCGACACGCATGCCGGCGCCGGGCGCTACGACTTGCTGGGCGATGAGGCGTCCAAGACCGGCGAACACCGCGTGGGCATCGGGCGCGTGATCGGTTGGGCGGCGGCGCCGAAGGCGTTGCGGCCGTACCTCGCGATCGTCGGAGCGATGAATCGTCGACGTGCCGAGCCGCGCTGGTATCCGGGTTCGTCCGAAATCGTGCGATCGCTCCTGCGCAAGAATGACCGGTTGGTTGCCGTCGAGCTGCATCCCGAGGACGCGCGCGCGCTCGCCCGATCGATGGCCACGGACAATCGGGTGGAGGTTCGCAAGGACGACGGATATGCGGCGCTCAAGGCGTACCTGCCGCCGCCCGAACGCCGCGGATTGGTATTGATCGACCCGCCGTTCGAGCTGCGCGACGAATTCGCCCGGATCGTCGGCGGGCTCAAGCACGCGTGGCGACGCTGGCCGACCGGCGTGTACATGATCTGGTACCCGATCAAGGACCGCGCGCCGGTCGCCGGGTTCCATGACGCGCTCGCAGCGAGCGGCCTGCGGCGGGTCATCACGGCGGAACTGCTGCTGCGCCCTGACGACGACCCCGATAGGCTCAACGGTTGCGGGTTGGCGTTCGTCAACCTGCCGTGGCGGCTCGACGCAACGCTGTCCGAACTACTCCTCGCGCTGGCGGAGCGCCTTGACGCCCTCCCGGGCGGCGGCGCCCGCGTCGCGACGTTGATCGGCGAATGAGCGTTCATGCCCTCGCCGGCGCGGATACGTGCGCGGCGGCCTTGGCGAGCGCGACGACGTTTCCGGCGAGAACGAGAGCGACTCCGGCCAACGCCGGCCAGGTCCAGAGGAAATCCTCGAACGCCGTCGACAACGCCAGTGCGACGACCGGAAACATCACGGCGACGTAGGCGCCGCGGTCGGGGCCGATGCGGCCGAGCAAAGTGAGATAGCACCAGAAGGCGATGACCGTGGCGAAGATCGTGAGATAGACGAGCGAGCCGACATAAACGATCGACGGATCGAAATCGAACGCCAGGCCGCGGACCCAGCAGACGAAAAGCGAAAATAGCGCGCCGTACGCCATGCCGATCGCCGTGCCCTCGAGAATCGGCACGCCCGCGCGCTGGTTGCGGATCGCGGCGATGTTGCCGAGCGAGGCGATCATCGTCGCGGCGAAGGCGAGCGCCAGGCCGACCAAGGTCGCTCGCGACGCCTCGATCGCCAGAAGATCGGGCGCGAAAACCAGCGCGAGCCCGGCGACGCCCATCGCGGCGCCAACGACGGTACGCGGGCGCACCGGCAGGCCGAGGAGGAGCGCGCCGAAGACGATGTTCCAGCCGACGATGGTCGAAAAGACGACGGCCACCAGTCCGCTCGGCAGATACGCGGTGGCGACATAGAACAGGAGATAGTTCACCGAAAACAGCGGCACGCCTTGCATCGCGATGCCGAGATGCGTGCGCCAGGGAAAACGAAGACCGCGGCCGGTCACGCTCGCCAGGCCAAGCATGAGAATAGCGGCGATCGCGAAGCGGTAGACGACCGAGACCTCGGGCGCGACATGGCCAAGCTGGAGCTTGATTCCAAGCCACGACGATCCCCAAATCAGCACGGTCGCCAGATAAAGAAGCCAGTTGGTCATTGGGCGCTGGTGTAGACCCGTTGCGCCGTCCGCCGCCACCCGGTTGTTGCGCATGGCTCACCCGACGCGGTCGCGTGGCGCGCCGGAGCGCATCGTTGTGCTAATGTTCGCGAATTCGAAACGACGCGGGCAAAGCGATGCGCATCGCCCAGATCAGCGATTTTCATATCCGTCCGGCAGGCGAGCTGATCTACGGAGCGCTGGACACGGCGGCGTATCTGGCGCGCGCGGTGGCGACGCTGAACGCGCTCGACCCGCAGCCCGATCTGGCGCTGCTGACCGGCGATCTAGTCGATGGCGGCAGCGACGAAGAATATGCGCGGCTGCGCGCATTGCTGGCGCCATTGCGCGCGCCCTATCGCGTGATTCCCGGCAATCATGATACGCGCGACGGCCTGCGGCGGGCGTTTGCCGCCGACCGTTATCTGCCGACGAGCGGCGATTTCCTGCACTACGCCATCGAAGACGGAGCGGTGCGGATCCTCGCCCTCGACAGCCTCGTTCCGGGCAAAGTCTGGGGCCGGCTTTGCCGCGAACGCTTGGCGTGGCTTGAGGCGAAACTGGCCGCCGCGCCCGAACGGCCGACGATGATCGTCGTTCACCATCCGCCGTTTCTGACGGGCATCGCGCACATGGACGCGCACGCATTCGAAGGCGCCGCGCAATTCGCCGCCATTGTCCGGCGACATGATCAAGTCGAACGCGTCATCGCCGGCCATGTCCACCGCGCCATGCAGGTGCGATGGGCGGGAACCGTTGCGTCGACCTGCCCGTCAACCGCACACCAATTCGCGCTCGACCTAAGGCCGCGGCAGCCGGCGATGTGGACCGACGAGCCGCCTGGCTACCAGATCCATGTCTGGCTCGCCGCGGCCGGGCTTGTCACGCACACCGGCGCCATCGGCGATCATTCGCCGCAGCCGTTGCGCGATTGACTTGGGCCAAACGAAGGCGGACCGAGCGCCCATCCTTGCCGGCGGTTCGGCCGCCAGTCGGTCGCTTCAGTGCAGGTCGTTACCCGGTCCCATCACCGGCGCGGCGCCGGTCACTTCGACCTGGACGGCCTCGGGACCCTTGCGCGCGTTGATCACGCGCATGCGCACCATCTGACCCGGTTGCAGCGTACTTAAGCCGGCGTTGCGTAGCACCGTGATGTGCACGAATACGTCCTTGCCGCCGTTGTCGGGCGAGACGAAGCCGTAGCCTTTTAGGCCGCTGAACCACTTGACGACGCCATTGACTTCTTCGGCGCCTTCCAGCGACACCGGCGCGGGCGCCGGGCCCGGCCGCATGCGCGGTCCCATCGCCGGCCGGGCGCTGCTGTTGTCGACCTCGAGCACGCGCAGGACCTGGCGGCCCTTCGGACTTTGACCGATCTCGACCAGGAGGCCGGCGCCTTCGCCGACGCTTTCATAACCGGCTTGCTTGAGGGCTGAGAGATGCAGGAAGGCCTCCGGCGATCCGTCCACCGGCGTCACGAATCCGAAGCCTTTCGCCATGTTGAACCATTTCACCGTCGCGCGGATCGGCGCGATGTCACCCGACGCATGCATGTTGCACCCATTTTTGCCTGTTCGATTTCGAAGTTGGTTCGACCGTAAGTTTCTTTCTTGTCCCGTACTTGGGAAGTAATAACCTTATCATCGTCCATAGTTAACCACAAATCCTGATTTATCGGATATATATCAGACGCTTAACTTGACGGCGCGCGCGGTATTCGGCGGCGCGCCGACGCCGTCCGGCGGTTGAAATGCCGGGGCGGATGTGGTCCAAGACCGCGACAATCATCGTTCAACCCCAGCGATTCAAGATTTCCCGCATGGGCCGATTTGCCACGATCGACAATCTCGCCGTCGCCGGAAAGCGCGTCCTGCTTCGCGCCGATCTGAACGTGCCAATGAAGGACGGTAAGGTGAGCGACAGGACGCGGATCGAGCGACTTGCGCCGACGATCGCCGAGCTCGCCGGCAAGGGGGCGCGGGTGATCGTGCTATCGCATTTCGGGCGACCGAAAGGCGCGCCGGACCCGGCGCTGTCGTTGCGGCCGCTGGCGGCCGAGCTGTCGCGGGCGCTGGGCGGCCGGGCCATCGTATTCGCCGAGGATTGCGTCGGTCCGACGGCCGAACGCGCCGCGGCGGCGCTTAACGACGGCGAGGTGGCGCTGCTCGAGAATCTGCGCTTCCATCCCGAGGAGGAAAAGAACGACGGACGGTTCGCCAAGCGACTCGCTTCGCTCGGCGAAATCTACGTCAACGACGCGTTTTCATGCGCACATCGCGCACACGCCTCGACCGAGGCGATCGCGCGCCTGCTGCCGAGCGCCGCCGGTCGGCTGATGCAGGCCGAGCTCGACGCCCTCGAACAGGCGCTCGAATCGCCCGCGCGGCCGCTCGCGGCGGTCGTCGGCGGCGCCAAGGTGTCTACCAAGCTGGAGCTGCTGGGCAATTTGCTCGTCCGGGTCGACATCCTGATCATCGGCGGGGGAATGGCCAATACCTTTCTTCATGCAAACGGCGTCGCCGTCGGCCGTTCATTGTGCGAGACCGAGATGGCGGAAACGGCGCGCCGGATCATGCATGACGCCGTGGCGGCGAAGCGCCAGATCGTCCTGCCCGTCGACGCCGTCGTGGCCGAAGCGCTCACTGCCGGCGCGTCCGCCGAGACGGTTCCCATCGGCCGCGTCGCTCCTGACAAGATGATCCTCGATATCGGCCCGCAGTCCGTCGCCGAAACGATCAAGACGCTTGAAGGTTGCCGAACGCTGGTGTGGAACGGTCCGCTCGGCGCTTTCGAACACGCGCCGTTTGACGCCGGCACGACCGCGGTCGCGCGCGCGGCGGCGAACCTGACCAAGGAAGGCCGGCTGCTGTCGGTCGCCGGCGGCGGCGACACCGTGGCCGCGCTCGCCCATGCCGGGGTCGAGGGCCAATTTTCCTACGTTTCGACGGCCGGCGGCGCGTTCCTTGAGTGGCTCGAGGGGAAGGAGCTGCCTGGTGTCGCAGCGCTCATGGGCTGAGGCGCCGATATGCGCCGGCTGAAACTCGTCATCGGATCGCTCGACATCGTAGTCGAATTGTTCGACACGCCGACTGCCAATGCGCTGTGGGACGCCGCGCCGTTCTCGGCCAAGGCCATGACCTGGGGCGAGGAAGTCTATTTCACGACGCCCGTCGCGTGCCGACGCGAGAAGGACGCGCGCGCAGTCGTCGAGAAGGGCGAGCTTGCGTTCTGGTGCGACGGCGATGCCATCGCGATCGGCTTCGGGCGCACGCCGGTCTCGCAAGGCGACGAGATCCGCCTCGCCAGCCCGTGCAATCTTTGGGGCCGCACGCGGGACGATGTGACCAAACTCAAGGCTGTGCACGCCGGCGCTGCGATCCGTGTCGAGCGGATCGCTTGACGGCGCCGCCGTCGATCAGTCGTTGATTTTCTCGTAGACCGCGCGCGCCAACGCCGAAAGATCCTCGCGCGGCATTCCGGCCGAGAGCGCGTAGCCGACGCGGTCGTCGCGCCAGTAGAAGACATTGACGCCGCCCTGCGCGGTGGCGAAATGAAACGACGTCTCGCGCGGCCCCTGGTTGGTCCATTTGATGAACAACGTGATGCGTTGACCGTCGCCGCGCTCGTACATGAACTGGCAGGCGACGCCGCCCTCGGCGGCTGGCAGCAGCCTGCCGCCGATCAGACGAAAACCTTGAGCGTCGAGCCGCGGCGCCTTGACCTCGCGACCCATCCGGTTGGACAACCAGCGCATCAAGTGCGCTTCCTCGTCGATGCCGACCTCCACGGGGTGGCGCTTCTCGACCGAGTAGACCGCGTGCGCGATCGCCGCTTGAACCGGCAGCGGCGGCGCGGTGGTGAGGCGCGCGATCGTCCCCTCGTCGTACCAGCCATGCGCAAACCATCCGCCGGTCGCGCCGACGGCGATCCACGTTGCCGCGATCGCGGCGCGCCGCCATGCCGGCGCCCGGCGCGCCTTGGGAGGATGCGCCAGCGCATCGGACACCGGTTCGGCCAGCACCGGATCAAAGTGGCGGTGAAGCTCGGCGTTGACGCGCGCATAGAACTGCGCCCGCATGGCGTCCTCAGGATGATCGGCGAGCCACGCCTCCACCTCGGCGCGGCGGGCAGGAAGCAGAC
>DATFES010000344.1:0-2463 GCA_035250945.1 Alphaproteobacteria bacterium
CAGGACCGCGACGCGATGCCCGGGCGCCTGCTCTGCGCCGGCTGCGCCGTCGACAAGCTCGAAAACGACACGCGGCGCGACGCCAAACTGAAAAAGCGGCACCTGCTCGCGGACGTGTTCCCCATTGGCTGACGACATCCCCGGCTATAGCAGCGACTTCGCCACGCAAGCGGCGTTGCAGCAGTACTTTCAGCTCTACGCGGGCGCGCAGGCTGCGCCAGGAGGCGCGATCGCACCCGGGGGGGCGGCTGGGGGTGGGGGTGCGCCGGCGCCGACGCCCGCGCCCGGAGCTGAGACGCCGCTTTACACTCCGGGGCCGGGCCCGCTATCGCCGGGCGACCTCGCGAGCGTGCTGGGCGAGGCTCCGGCGTCGTCGTGGCCGGCGAGCTGGACCGCGGTAGCGGCCGGTATCGGGAGTTTTTTCCGGCCGGGCGCCCGTCGACCGTCGCAATACGAGCGCGCGTTGCGCAAGGGTGCGACCGCGCTCGAGCGCGCGCTTGTGAACACGGTTCGCCGCGTCATCAAGGGACCGCCGCCGCCGGTCATCAGCCGAAGCCGCGCGCTCGTGCCGTTCGTTCAAGGTCCGCTCCGGTTCGTGTTCGGTCCGATCGGCGCGCTACTCACCGCGCTGAATCCGCACGACCTCGGAAGCGGTGAACTCACGCAAGCGCAGCGCACCGGCAAGGCGCTAGACGTTTGGTTCCCCGAGATGCGCGTCGACCGTCGACGGCTCGGAATGTCGACGATCGGTCTGCCGGGCGTCGGACTGTCGGCGACGTTGCAAATGCGCTCGGTCAGCGTGCCAGACCTGTCCTACATTCCGCAGGACCGCAGCATTCCGGAGCTCGTGCGCGAGATGGCGCGGCAAGCGGTCGAAAATCTACTTCCGCCGTCGATCGCCGGCATTGTCGACACGGGGCCGCCGTCACCGCAGCCGCGCCCCGTTCCGCAAATCACGATCGGCGGCCCGGGCACTACTCCGGCGCCCGTCCCGGCGCCGCAGCAACCGGCCGGCCCACGGCCGCGGTGGGGCATCGGCATCGGCGCGATTGTCGCGGGACTTACCGTCGAGGCGCTGTCGCGCACGTCGGCGCCCTCGCCCGCGTTGCAGCTCGCGCCGGTGTCGACGCCCGCACCCACGCCCGCGCCCGCGTTCAACGTCGCGTCGCTGAACTTTGCCGGCGGTGGCTGGGGCGGATTCGGCGCCACTGAGACGTGCAGTTGCGGCCCGCGCGGCCCGCGCCGCAAGTGTCTTGAACGCGCGCCCGTTCGATTCTCGGCCGGTCGCCGCAAGGGAAAGGCCGCCGGCACGAAGTGCATTCGCTACGCAACCCGCAGGAGTTGAGCATGATAATCAAACGCAACGGTTCTCTCACCACGGCGACGACGTTGAATCCGAACAACGTCTGGAGTGGCTCGGCCTTCGAGTATCTCAAGGGGCCGGCCATCATCGCGATCGGCCTCATGTCGCCGACGACCTTCGCGCTGTCGGGTCTGCTGTCGGCGTGCTACGTCGGCGCAACTCTGGTGGCCGAGGAGTACGTCGTCCCGAACATCGACCCGGCGATTTTCGGCCGGAACAACGCGATCATGGCGAACGACTTCTACATCCAGGCCGGCGGCATGGGTGGCGATCGCATCGTCAACACGCTGCGCAACCCGACGGCGGGCACGGTCGCCTATGACGCAATCGCGATGATCACGCCTGTCGGTGGTGGGCGTCGTCGGTGAGCTCGCCGCTTCAGAAGGCGCCCGATGGCCTGCTCGGCGCTCTCGATCTCAAGACACTGGGCCGCAGTCCGAGCCAGTTCCCCGACGCGCTCCAGGCGGTATTCGAGGCTCAGGAGTTCTACCTACTAGGGCTGCGCCGGATCACGAGCATAGGCGGCGCGTTCGCGGCGATCGGCGCGACAATCGGCGGGATCACCGTCCCGCAAAACGAAGTGTGGCGCGTGAACGCGATAGCGATCGCCGTCACGCGCGCCGCGGCCGATGCTGCGCTCAACATCGAGGTGCAGGTTGCGCTGCGGCGAGCGTCGACGACTGGGTCTCTAGCGATATTCTCGAACGTACTGCCTGCCGTCGCGGCAACGGATCTACTCCAGGGACGCGGCATCGTGCTGCCTGAACAGCTTTGGATGGGACCCGGCGACCTGTTGCGCTTGACCTGTAACACGACGATCACGGTTGCCGGGAGCAATCTGAACGTCATTATCGACTACAACCCGATGCAAGCATGATCGGGGCGGCTTGGGGCGCTTCGGCGCCCTTTTTTTTGCGCGAAATTCCGTCACCAGACTTAGTGCCCTGGGGCCAAGGATTGGCCACGACGGTCGATAGGAGCGACTCACACCTTGCCAGCTTTCGATTTTTCCGGCGTCTCGGTGGTCTGGCCGCGATGTAAATAGCTCAGAAGCGGCGCCAGTAGCGGGCGCTCTGAGGTGTCTACATGGGTCTTTCTTA
>DATFES010000345.1:0-4529 GCA_035250945.1 Alphaproteobacteria bacterium
CGAATGCCTCGCGGATCGTGGCGCCCACGGTAAGCAGCCCGTGATTGCGCAAGATCATCGCCTTGTGTTGGCCCAGGTCGCGCACCAGGCGCTGGCGTTCGTCAAGGTCCAGCGCGACGCCTTCGTAATCGTGATAAGCGACGCGCCGCCAAAAGCGCATGGCGTGCTGGGTCAACGGGAGCAGGCCGTTTTTCTGCGCCGCCACCGCCATGCCGGCGCGGGTATGCGTGTGCATGACGCAGCCCGCGTCGCGTCGCGCGGCGTGAATCGCGCTGTGAATGACGAAACCCGCCGGGTTAATGCCCAGTCCGGTGTCGTCGACGATTCGTCCATCCAGATCGACCTTGACCAGCGTCGACGCCGTGACTTCGTCGAACTGCAAGCCGTAGGCGTTAAGCAGGAAATGCTCGGCCGGCCCGGGAATCCGCGCCGAGATATGGGTGTAGATCTGATCGGTCATGCCGTAATAGCCGGCCAGCCGATAGCAGGCGGCAAGATTGACCCGCGTGTCCCATTCTTCGGCGCTGACGCGCGCGCGCAGCGGCGTATCGATCCGTCGTCCAACTCCGGTATCAGCGTCCATCGATGTCCCCCTGGCGGCGGCATCGGCGTCGAGGCCGTTCGGCCCGTCGTCATCGCTGCGATGCGGCTTCCGCCGCGTGCGCCGGTCAAGTTAGTATTGATTGCCGAGGAGTATCGTTTCACCTGAAACGACTGTCAATCGCGCCAACCGCATCGATCGCCCATGCCGCGTCATCCCCGCCGCTTCTCGCCGCTTCGCCTCGACCGGTTCCTGCCTTACGAAATCTCGGTCCTGGCGGCGATGACGAGCCGCCGTCTCGCCGACGAGTACGAATCGCGCTTCGGATTGCAGATGGCGGAGTGGCGGGTCATGGCGGTGCTCGGGTTCTTTCATCCCATGTCGTCCAACGGCATCGTAGAGCGAACCAGCATGGACAAGGCCAAGGTGAGCCGCGCGGTGGGCCGGCTCATCGGGCGCGGACTGCTCACCCGCCGTCCCCATCCGCGCGACCGTCGCCTTCTGGTGCTCGAGTTCTCGCCGCAGGGACGCCGGCTCTATGCCGAGGTCACCAAGGTAGCGCGCGCGTGGGAGAAGTGGTTCGTCGGCGCGATCACGCCAGCCGAGCGCCGCCAGCTTCACCGCATGCTGGCCACGTTGGCGCATCATCTCAACGGCGATCGAGGTCGCAGCGCGGGACGCGTCACGCGTCATGCACGCCGACGACGCCGGAGATGAGATTTTGCGAGTACAGCGCCTCAAGATCGAGCTCCGGCTCCTCGCCCGCCGCGATCCTGGCAAGAAGCTCGCGCATGAACCGCTCGTGGGCCCGCGCGGCGTTCTCCGCTTCTTCAATCGAGACCGCGGCGAAACGTACTTGATCGCCCGGACGAAGCCGCCCGCACGAGGCGATATCAGCCGAAATGACGGTGGCGACCTTGGGATAGCCGCCAGTCGTCTGTCGGTCGGCGAGCAAGACGATCGGCTGGCGCGACCCGGGAACTTGGATCGCGCCCGATGCGACGCCATCGGAGACGATGTTGTAGCCCGACTTATGCGCGATCTCGGGTCCGTCGAGGCGGATGCCCATGCGGTCGGCTTCATGCGTCACCGTGTAGGTCGATCCAAGGAACGTCGCGATCCCGTCGCTTGTGAACATTTCATCCTGCGGACCGAGCACGACGCGTAGTGCTGGCTTCCGCTCGAACGGCGAGCGGCGAAGCC
The DNA here is from genome assembly GCA_035250945.1 of Alphaproteobacteria bacterium. Classification (GTDB taxonomy): domain Bacteria; phylum Pseudomonadota; class Alphaproteobacteria; order CACIAM-22H2; family CACIAM-22H2; genus DATFES01. Next base: position 1,745 of record DATFES010000345.1, read on the forward strand.
CACGCCGCGGGGTCTCCGGCGCGGCATCGCTCGCCAAGGGAATCTCATCGTCATCGCAAAGCTTGCGGCCGCCGATGCCGCCGAATCCGCCCGCGACCGAAGTCGATCGACTGCCGAGCACGGGCGCGACGGCAACCCCGCCGGCGATGGCGAGATATGCCGTGGCGCTGTCGCGGAGCGGGGCAATGTCGATGCCGTCTCCGCGCCGTAGGCGGGCCAGGCGATTGGGCGGCAATGTCGCGCGGCGCTGGCCATCGACGACCAGCGCTGTGCTTGCTCCGACAAGCGCCACCGCGACCGACTCGGCGTCGACGCGCAGGCGAGGCCCGGTAAATCGCAGCTCGAGTGCCGCCGCATCGGCGACGTTGCCGACCAGCGCGTTCGCCACCCGCAACGAGTCGCCATCGAGCGCGCCGCCGACCGGCACGCCGTAGCGTTGAAATCCCGGCCGGCCAAGGTCTTGGACGGTGGTGAATAGACCGGCCCGCTCGACCTTGAGGCAGGCCATCAGCCGGCAACCTCGGAGGACAGGCGGTAGGAACGCGCCGCGACGGCGACGGCGATCTTGCGGTACTCGGCATTGGAAATCGGCGCAAAGCGCACCTGGTCGCCGGGCGTCAGCACGGCCGGCGGATCGGCGCCGGGGTCGAAGAATCGCACCGGGGTGCGGCCGATCAGATGCCAGCCGCCGGGTGACTCGGCAGGATAAATGGCGGTCAATTGCTGGGCGATGGCGATCGATCCCGCCGGAACCCGCGTGCGCGGATTGCGCCGCCGCGGCAGCCGTAACGCCGCGTCTAGGTCTCCCATGTAGGCGAATCCCGGCAGGAACCCCAGCATATAAACGTGATATGTCGCGCCGGCATGGCGGGCGATGGTGTCTTCGCGCGACAACCGCGTCTCGGCGGCGACATGCGGAAGATCGGGCGCATGCTCGTCGGCGTACGAGACCGGGATCGTCCAACGACGCGCTGGCGCGCCGCCGACGTCGGGCGCCGTTTCGAGCGCGCCAATCGCAGCTTCGAGCTCGCCGCGTCGGGTTCGGGTCGGATCGTAGACCACCATCAGCGAGCGGATGGTCGGAACGACTTCGATCATTCCCGGCGGCGGCGCCACCGCCAGCGTCGAAGCGAGGCGCACGATCCGCGCACTTGCGGCGCGATCGATGTTGTCCGCGAACTCGACGATCAGAGCCGTGTCGCCCGACGACAGAAAGCGCAAGGTCCGGTCCCGTCGCTCGTTGACGCCTCGTCGCGAGCGCCTATAGTGGTCGACGATCCGGCAACGATTGCCGCTTTCCCGGCGCGAAGCAATGGCCTGGCGCCGGACCGAGGGCCCGGCGATGGGCGAAGCCCAGCGAGGGAGTTGTCCGATGTCGACACGCATCAACCTCAACGCCGATATGGGCGAAAGCTACGGCCATTACACGATCGGCGACGACGAGAATATCCTCAAGATCGTCCGCAGCGTGAATGTCGCCTGCGGGATGCATGGCGGCGACCCGACGGTGATGCACGACGTCGCGCTCAAGGCGCGCGAGAACGGCGTGTCGGTCGGCGCGCATCCCGGATTCAACGATCTATGGGGTTTCGGACGCCGGCAAATCGCCATGAAGCCGGGCGATCTCGAATACCTCGTCGCCTACCAGATCGGCGCGCTGCAGGCGATGTGCGCCTATGCCGGGACCAAGGTGACGCATGTCAAGGCGCACGGCGCGCTCTACAACATGGCGGCGGTGGACAAGGAATACGCGCTCGCCGTCGGCCGGGCGATCCGCACCGTCGATCGCGACCTTGTCTATCTCGTGCTCGCCGGCTCGGAAATGGAGCGCGCGGGCGAGGCTATGAATCTTCCCGTCGCGCGCGAGGCGTTCGTCGATCGCCAATATACCGACGCGGGTACGTTGCAATCGCGCAGCGCTCCCGGCTCGGTGATCGACGATCCTTCGCTCGCCGCCAAACGCGCGGTACGCATGGTCCTCGACGGCGAGATCACCGCCGCCAGCGGGCGCAAGCTGCCGGCGCGCTTCGAATCGTTGTGCGTCCATGGCGACGAGCCGACGGCGATCGCGGTCGCGCGCGCCGTGCGCGCCGGGCTGGAGCAGGCGGGGGTCGCGGTCGTCACCATACCCGAGATGGTGCACGCGACCGAAGACTCGGGCGCGCTCCGCAAGGCGAACGCCTGAGATCGCCGGGGCGTTTGCGGCTCAAACGGCGATCGCCCTAGCCATCCGCCGCGACCCGACGCCAGCTTGGCGATGATAGACATCGATCTACTCATCGGCGCCGAGTTCCTTTACCCGATGACCGACGACATGCCGGTCATAGTCGGCGGCGAAGTCGCCGTGCGCGCCGGCCGCATCGTTTACGCCGGGCCGGCGAAGTCCGCCGGCCATTGGCGCGCCGCGACGACAATCGAGGGTCGCGGTCGCGCCGTACTTCCGGGATTCGTCAATTGCCATTCGCACGCCGCCTCGACGGTATTCCGCAGCCAGAGCGACGACGGCGTCGGCGGACGCGCGCTCTACACCGTCGCTTTCCGGGCCGAAAGGGACATCACGCCCGACGATTGGCGCGATCTCGCCGTGTTGGGCTGCGCCGACATGATCAAAGCGGGAATCACGACGATCAACGATATCTGGTACGAACCCGAAGCGTTGGCCGAGGCGGCGGGAGCGTGCGGCCTGCGAGCTGTGATCGCCAACAAGATCTTCGATGTCCGGATGGAGAACCTCTGGCAGCGCGATTATACGCGCCATCCCGACGTTGGCGCCGCAAGGCTGCGC
>DATFES010000363.1:0-3856 GCA_035250945.1 Alphaproteobacteria bacterium
CTTGGGCGGCCATTAAGCAAAATTTAACCTTAAGGATCGATGATCGTGGTCGATCGTCGAGACCGGCGATCGGATTATCCACTGAAATAAACGATATGCTCGAATTCTTGGCGACAAGTCTGGTTCTGATTGTGGTAATGGCGCTCGCGTCGGCGGCGTCGCTTCGGGCTCGCCCCAGCCGTGCACGAAATTGCGCGGTTCATGCCCGGATGGTTCTCGAGCACCTCCACCGCCCGAGCGACTAGATAGCGGCTGACCACCAATGCGAGAACTGCCCGAGCGGCTCCTCCGTGCCACGAGGAGCCGCTCTTTTTTGTGCCGGTTCAATCATTTATCGCCGCGCTGCGTAGGCGATCCGGCGCCCGTCGCAGGGGTTGATCACGAGGCGTTCGCGAGCCATATAAATAACTGTCGCGGCGCCGTGCAGCGGGTCGCGACGAAGCGGCCGCCTGTCGTTTCGGGGCCGTACGCCAACGTCGCAGGGCATTGCTCGCAGCAAGGAGGGTGCCGCAATGAGTCGCCTGTCGCAGTTCAACCATCCCTTGCTGCTGGGCTTCGACCAGTTCGAGCGCACGCTCGATCGAATCGCCAAGTCCTCGGCGGAAGGCTACCCGCCCTACAACATCGAGCAGATCGGCGAAAGCGGATTGCGCATCACGCTCGCCGTCGCCGGTTTCGCGATGGACGATCTGAGCGTCGAGCTCGAGGACAATCAGCTCATCATTCGCGGCAAGCGCGTCGACGAAGCGGATCGCGTTTTTCTCCATCGCGGAATCGCAACGCGGCAATTCCAACGCGCCTTCGTGCTCGCCGACGGCATCGAGGTCAGCGGCGCCACGCTCGACAATGGATTGCTCCACGTCGATCTCGTGCGGCCGCCGACCGAGACGCGCACCCGCAAGATCGCCATCACTGCGTCGCTCAATGCGCGAAAGAAACCGGGCAAACAGCAAACGATCGAAATCGCATGAGCGCCACTCGAATGACAACGACTAGGGTAGTCGGGGCGGGACGACAGGAGCGACGATGAATATGAACGACGACAAAAGACGCAGCACCGCCTTCTCGCGACTCTCGCGCCAAGACTTCATCGCCTTGGGCCTGCAGGACGTGGCGTACGTCAAGCCGGCTCTCGAGAAGGGCCAGCCGGTTTTCGCCATCCATACCGCTGACGGCCGCTTCGCGGCGTCGGCCGCGACGCGCGAGCTCGCCTTCGCGACGGTGCGCCAGAACGATCTCGAACCGGTCGACGTCCATTAAGGCGCGATTCGCTTTGGTGTAATCATGTCGCGCGCCCTCATGGTTCAACACCGGTCGAACCATGAAGGTGAAAAAGACGATTACATTCGAAGGCATCGGGGTCTAAGGGGCCGGGCGGCTCCGCGCAAGGCGACCGTCCCGCGCCATCCGTCGAACATACGCCCTTGCGCTTTACGCGGCGTGGCTGTGCGCCTGGTCGGTGAGAAGCGCGTAAATCGCCTCGGGTTTGTCCGAGCCGCGTAGTTTTTCGCACACCTTGCGATCGCGCAGCAGGCGCGATACGCGCGCCAGCGCTTTCAGATGATCGGCGCCGGCGCCATCGGGCGCCAGGAGCAGGAAAATGAGATCGACCGGCTGGCCATCGATCGCCTCGAAATCGATCGGCTTGTCGAGCCGAGCGAATAGGCCGTAGAGGCGCTGGAGTCCCGGAAGCTTGCCGTGCGGGATGGCGATGCCATTGCCGACGCCGGTCGTGCCGAGCCGCTCGCGCTCTAGCAGAACGTCGAAGATCGCCCGCTCGGAGGCGCCCGTGACCTCCGCAGCCTTGCGCGCCAACTCTTGCAGCGACTGTTTTTTGCTCGTCACGCGCAAATGCGCGATCACGCTCTGGGGACCGATGAGTTCGGAGATTTCCATTACGGGCCCGCCTTGGTTGGTCAGCGATTCAACTCGCTCGCCGCCGGACGCGCAACCGCCGCGCCGGCGCCTGGATCGATCCAGCCGATCGAGCCATCGGCCCGGCGATAGACGACGTTGAGCGCGCCGTGCGCGCGGTTGCGAAACATAAGCACCGGCAGATCGGCGAGATCGAGGCGCATGGCCGCTTCGCCCACCGTCAGCGTCGCGATCTCGGTCGGCAGTTCGGCGACGACCGGCGGTCCGCCATGCGCCGGGTCGATCGCGTCGGCGCCTTCGCTCTCGGCCGCTTCGGCCGCCAGCACGTAATGCTGCGCCGGCTCGAAAACGATGCGCTCGGCCGCCGTCTCGCCGACGCCCTTGCCCTTGTGCCGGTCGGCGAGCCGGCCCTTGTAGCGCCGGAGCCGCGTATCGAGCCGGTCGGCCGCCGCGTCGAACGCCGCGTAGGGATCGGGCGCCTCGGCGTGACTCTGCACCACCATGCCGCGGGCGACATGCACCGAGATGTCGGCGCGATAGAGATGCCGCGCGCGCGCAAATGTCACCTTGCCCTCGATTGCGCGGCCGAAATAACGGTCGACCGTCGCGCCCATCGCCGACGCCACGTGGGCGCGTAGCGAGTCGCCCACGTCAAGATGCTTGCCGCTTACCGAAAGCTGCATGGAGCGCTGAAAAATTTTGCGTGGTTAATGCGCCCCGGCGATTTCACGGGAGCGGGTTTTTCATCAAGGCGGCGGACAATACGTACCGCCCTCGGTCGTGTCAATAGGCGCCTGGCGCCTGAGATATATGCCGAACCCCGTCTCGCGGCGCGGCTTTCCGCGCCCACCCGCGCATTTTGCAGCACGCCGATCATCGTCGATCCTCACAAACCGATTTGCTTTTCGCGCCGGCGTTGGACGGACGAAGGAATACGCATCGCCTCGCGGTACTTTGCCACCGTACGGCGGGCGATGTCCACGCCTTCGCGGCGGAGTTCGGCGACGATACGATCGTCCGACCAGACGTCGCTCGGCGGCTCGGTGTCGATCATCGTCTTGATGCGCGAACGGACCGCCTCGGCCGAATGTTCCGCCGCGCCGTCGACCCCGGCGATCGACGAAGTGAAGAAATACTTCAGCTCGTAGATGCCATGCGGACAGGCAAGATATTTGTTCGTCGTCACGCGGCTCACGGTCGATTCGTGCATTTCGATCGCCGCGGCGATGTCGCGCAGCACGAGCGGTCGCAAGCTTCGCACGCCGTGGCGAAAAAAAGCATCCTGCTGGCGGACGATCTCGCTCGCCACCTTGAGAATTGTTTGCGCGCGCTGATGCAGCGAACGGACCAGCCAATTCGCCGACTGCAGCCGTTCGGCGAGGAAATCCCGTTCGGCCTTGCTACGCGCATGGCGCGCGACGGTCGTATAGTAGCGCTGGTCGACCAGCACGCGCGGCAGCGTGTCGTGATTTAGCTCGACGTGCCAGCCGCCGTCTTGCGCCGGGCGCATCAAGACATCGGGGACCACCGGCTGCGCGGGCGCCGGATCGTAGGCGAGTCCGGGCTTGGGATCGCATGTCTTGATCTCGACGATCAGCCGCGCCAATGCCGCGGCGTCGATACCGCATGCGCGGGCAAGTTCGCCCATTTCGCGCTTGGCCAACAAATCGAGATGGTCGAGCAGCCGCGACATCGCCCGGTCGAGCCGGCCGCGGTCGGAAAGCTGCAGCGCCAGGCATTCCTGCAAGCTGCGCGCGAATACGCCCGGCGGGTCGAACCGCTGCAAACGCTTCAGCGTCGCTTCGATCCGCTCCAGCGGGCAATCGAGCGTCGTCGCGACCAGCGACAGATCGGCCGGCAGGTACCCCGCCTCGTCGATGAGATCGACCAGGTGCGCGCCAATGATGCGATCCACCGGCTGGGCCAGATCGATGCTGATCTGCTCGAGAAGGTGTTCGCGCAGCGTCTTGGGCCGGGCGAC
>DATFES010000373.1:0-2011 GCA_035250945.1 Alphaproteobacteria bacterium
TAGGACCACCATGCCGTGTTGAGCCTCGCCGCCCAGCACCTTCTGCCACGAATACGTCGCGACATCGAGCTTGTCCCACGGCAGCTCCATGGCGAACGCGGCCGACGTCGCATCGCAGATCGTCAGACCGGCGCGATCGCCGGCGATCCAACCGCCGTCGGGCACGCGGACGCCCGATGTCGTGCCATTCCAGGTGAAGACGACATCGCGCGAAAAATCGACCTGGCCCAGATCGGGAAGCGCGCCGTAGGGCGCTTCGAGCACGCGTACGTCGCCGAGCTTGAGCTGCTTGAGGACGTCATTGACCCACCCGGCGCCGAAGCTCTCCCAGGCCAGTACGTCGACGCCGCGTGCACCGAGGAGCGACCACAGGGCCATTTCGACCGCCCCGGTGTCCGAGGCCGGCACGATGCCGATCCGGTAGTCGGCCGGTAGGCGCAAGATCCGGCGCGTCCGGTCGATCACCTCGGCGAGCTTGGCTTTGCCCGCTTTACCGCGGTGCGATCGACCAAGACACGCATTCGCGAGCGCCTCGGGCGTCCAGCCCGGTCGCTTGGCGCAAGGCCCTGAAGAGAAATTGGGATTTGCCGGCCGCTTGGCCGGCTTGGCAGGAGGTATCATGACGCTATTCCTTCCAGAATAGCCGGAGCCCGTTGGGAGGCCCTGGCCCGCCGCGGACACTAATGAGGTCGCCGTCCTTTCGCAACTGCGAAAGAGGGCGCGGGGTCAGGCTTGGCGGCGCTTCGCCATGATCATCATCGTCGCGGTCAGGACCGTTTCGCCGCGCTGATTGACGCCGCTGACGGCGAACTTGACCACTCCGCGGTCCGGTTTCGACTTGGAAGCGCGCACCTCGCTCACCACGGCGGTCGCGCTAAGCGTGTCGCCCGCCGAAAGTGCGCGCGGCCAACGCACCTCGTCCATCCCCGGGCCGCCAAGATTGCTGTGGTGGAGGAAGCCGGTCTGGTAGAGCAACCGCCAGCTCATCGCCAGCGTCTGGAAACCGCTGGCGATGAGTCCGCCGAACTTCGAGCGCGCCGCCATCTCGCGATCGACGTGGAACGGCTGCGGGTCATAACGAAGCGCGAAATCGATGATGTCCGCTTCGGTGAGCGTCACCGAGCGGCCTTCGATCCTGAGGCCTGGCGTGAAATCCTCGAAGTGCAGGTCGGTCTGCCGCGTCATCTTCGATGGAACCCGCCGGACGACATGGCAAAGGTGATGACGCCTCGCGATCCGCTCATATCGCCTCGGCGATCGCCTTGCCCATTTCGGTCGTCGTCGTCTTGCCGCCGAGATCGGGGGTGCGCAGCTTGGTGGCGGCGATCACCGTCTCGATCGCCTTGACGATGGCGCTCCCCGCCTCGGGCGCGCCGAGGTGATCGAGCATCATGGCGGCGGTCCAGATCTGACCGATCGGGTTGGCGATGTTCTTGCCGGCGATATCGGGCGCCGAGCCATGCACCGGCTCGAACATCGACGGGTGGTCACGCTCAGGATTGATATTGGCGCCGGGCGCGATGCCGATCCCGGCGGCCACCGCCGGGGCAAGATCGGACAGGATGTCGCCGAACAGGTTGCTCGCGACGATGACGTCGAACCAATCGGGATGCCGCACGACATGCGAGCAAAGGATATCGATGTGGAACTGATCGGTCTTGATCTTGGAGTACTCGCGGGCGATCGCCGCGAAACGCTCGTCCCAGTATGGCATCGAGATCGAAATGCCGTTGGATTTTGTCGCCGAAGTGACGTGCTTCTTGCCGCGTTTCTGCGCCAGCTCGAATGCGAAGCGCATGATGCGATCGCAGCCCTTGCGCGTGAACACCGCCTGCTGCACCGCGACCTCGTCGGCCGTACCCCTGTAAAGGCGCCCGCCGATCTCCGAGTATTCGCCTTCCACGTTCTCGCGAACGATCACCATGTCGATGTCGGTCGGCCCGCGGCCCTTGAGCGGCGATTCGAGTCCCTTGAGCAGCCGCACGGGACGCAGGTTGACGTACTGATTGAA
>DATFES010000391.1:0-9444 GCA_035250945.1 Alphaproteobacteria bacterium
GAGCTGCATGTCATTGCCGACCATCTTGACCCGAGTGAGCGCGTCGGGCCCGTTGCCGATCAGCGTCGCGCCTTTGACCGCCGACCCGACCTTGCCGTCCTCGATCAGGTAAGCCTCGGAGGCCGAGAAGACGAACTTGCCCGAGGTGATGTCGACCTGGCCGCCGCCGAAATTGACCGCGAAGAGGCCGCGCTTGACGCTTCGCAAGATCTCTTCTGGCGCATGGCCGCCGGCGAGCATGTAGGTGTTGGTCATGCGCGGCATCGGGTGGTGGGCGAAGCTCTGGCGCCGGCCGTTGCCGGTCGGCTTCATACCCATGAGACGCGCGTTCTGGCGGTCTTGAATGTAACCCACCAGCTTGCCGTCCTCGATCAACACGGTGCGCTGCGAGGGCGTGCCCTCATCGTCGATGGTGAGCGATCCGCGCCGCTCGGCGATCGTCCCATCGTCGACGACGGTGACGCCGGGCGCGGCGACGCGCTGGCCCATCAATCCGGCGAAAGCCGAGGTCTTGCGACGATTGAAATCGCCTTCGAGGCCGTGGCCGATCGCTTCGTGCAAGAGAATGCCGGGCCAGCCGGGACCCAACACCACCGCCATCTCGCCCGCCGGCGCCGGCGCCGATCCAAGATTGACCAGCGCCTGCCGCAATGCCTCGTCGACCTGGGCCCGCCACGCCGCAGGCGCGACGATGCGGGCAAAATCGTGCCGCCCGCCGGTGCCGCTCGATCCCGTCTCCTGACGGTCGCCGTCGCCGACCACGATCGAGACGTTTAGGCGCACCAGGGGGCGAATATCCGCGACCCGTGCGCCGCCGGCGCGCACGATCTGCACCGCCTGCCATTCGCCGAACAGCGAGACCGACACCTGACGTACGCGTGCGTCCTTGCCGCGCGCATAGGCGTCGATCTCGGCGAGCAATTGCGCCTTCTCGGCGAACGGCATCGCCGCGAGCGGGCTGAGATCGGCGTAAAGGTGGCGGTTGGTTCCCTGCGGCGGCGCGGCGAGCGCCCCGGATCGCCCGGTTTTGACCGCCGCCACCGTTTCCGCCGCACGCGCGATCGCGCCATGGGACAGATCGGTGGCATGGGCGTAAGCAGCGGCCTCCCCGGCGACGGCGCGGAGGCCAAAGCCTTGCGTGGCGTCGAACGACGCGCTTTTCAGCTTGCCATCGTCGAAAACGAGGCTCTCCGACTGGCGGTGCTCGAGAAAGAGTTCGCCGTCGTCGACGTCACCGAGGGCCGCGTCGACCTGCCGTTCCAGCTTGGCGCGGTCAAGCCCGGCCTGGGTGAAAAAGATCGCGTCGCTCTGGGCCAGCTCGCTCATGTCAATTTGGTCCTTGGGATGGCGGCAGCGAATCGTAACCTAACATAAGCCGCCAAGCGGTATATTTGCAGCCCTCGGCGAGGGCCAAACTTTCGTGCTTTCTCAAGCGCTTGCGGCAAAACGTCGCACGCACGTCGCGGCATCGAGAACGGACTCGCTTCGGGCCTTGGCCGGCGCGCATAACTCGCCCCGCGCGCTGGGCTGCGGGAGTCGGGCCAAGGGCTTGTAACTCGCGGCAAAACGTCGCGCGTCGCGGCGGCCTGGAGCCGGTTGAGGGGCGGGCGAGCGGTGGTGTAATTTGAGGCCCGGACGTCGAACGCACCGCGGCGCGAAGGCGCGAATAGGTCACGCTGGCGGCTTGCGCAAAACGATACGCGCGTTGGCGGCCGGCGGTGCCCGCCCTAGTCGAGGAAAAAGTGGAATCGACCATGCAACTCTTTCATTCCCAGCGTGGACGCGGTCGATTGGCGCGCGTCATGGCGGGTTTCGTGCTGACTGCGCTCGTCGTGGCGCTTGGCGTCGACATCGCCATGGCGGCGGCGCCCGAGCCATGGCAGCTCGGCTTCCAGACCCCGGCCTCCGAGACCAAGGAGCGCATCCACTCGCTCCACAACATCCTGCTGGTGATCATCACGCTGATCACGCTGTTCGTCCTCGGGTTGCTGATTTACACGATGATCCGCTTTCGCGCGTCGCGCAGTCCGAATCCGTCGCGGGTGGCGCACAACACCATTCTCGAAGTGGCATGGACGGCGATACCGATCATCATCCTGATAATCATCGCCGTTCCCTCGTTCAAACTGCTCTATTACGCCGACCGCACGGCCAAGCCCGACATGACGATCAAGGTCGTCGGCCACCAGTGGTACTGGTCGTACGAATATCCCGATCAAGGCAATTTCACTTTCGACAGTTACATCATCCAGGAAGCGGACCTGAAGCCGGGACAAAAGCGCTTGCTCGAAGTCGACAACCGGTTGGTGTTGCCGGTCGACACAGCGGTTCGAATTCTGGTCGCCGGCACGGACGTCATCCATTCTTGGATGGTGCCGGCCTTGGGCGTGCAGATTTACGCCATGCCTGGGCGAATCAACGAAACGTGGGTCAAGGTCGATCGCCCCGGCGTCTATTACGGCCAATGCAACCAGATCTGCGGCATTAATCACGGTTACATGCCGATCGCCGTCGAGGCGTTGTCGAAGCCGGACTTTGAACGCTGGCTCGCCGAGGCGAAGACGAAATTCGCCGCCGCGGGCGGCGATGCGCCGGTGGCGCTCGCCGAGACCCGGCGCTGAGCGCGGCGTCGCCAAGCCGGAACGAGAAATAACCGATGCGGAACAGGTGACAGAAATGGCCATCAGCGGATCCCACGCGGGCGCGCATCACGATCATGACCACGGCCATCAGCCATATAGCTGGCGGCGTTGGGTCTATTCGACCAACCACAAGGACATCGGCACGATGTACCTCGTGCTGGCGATCATCGCCGGGATCGTCGGCGGACTTGCGTCGGTCTACATGCGCATGGAGCTGCAGAGCCCGGGCATGCAGTTCATGCCCGACGGCCACCACTGGAACGTGGTGATCACCGCGCACGGCCTGATCATGGTGTTCTTCGTCGTCATGCCGGCGCTGATCGGCGGCTTCGGCAACTGGTTCATTCCGCTGATGATCGGCGCGCCGGACATGGCGTTTCCGCGAATGAACAACATCAGCTTCTGGCTGCTGCCGCCGGCGTTCATGCTGCTCGCCGGATCGGCGCTGCTCGGCGGCGGCGCCGGCGTCGGCTGGACGATCTATCCGCCGCTCACCCATATCACCTATCACAGCGGCGTTTCGGTCGACATGGCGATCTTGTCGCTGCACCTCGCCGGCGCCTCGTCGATCCTCGGCGCGATCAACTTCATCACCACAATCTTCAACATGCGCGCGCCAGGCATGACGCTCCACCGCATGCCGCTGTTCATCTGGGCGCTGCTGGTGACGGCCTTCCTGCTCGTGCTGTCGTTGCCGGTGCTGGCCGGGGCCATCACCATGCTGCTCACCGACCGCAATTTCGGTACCGCGTTCTTCGACGCCGCGAACGGCGGCGATCCGATCCTGTTCCTCCATCTGTTCTGGTTCTTCGGACATCCCGAAGTCTACATCATGATCCTGCCGGCGTTCGGAATCATCAGCCAGGTGGTCGCGACATTCGCCAGGAAACCGGTGTTCGGTTATCTCGGCATGGCATACGCGATGGTGGCGATCGGCGTGGTCGGATTCGTCGTCTGGGCGCACCACATGTACACCGTCGGCATGGACGTCGACACGCGCGCCTATTTCATGCTGGCGACGATGGCGATCGCCGTCCCGACAGGGATCAAGATCTTCTCTTGGATCGCCACGATGTGGGGCGGCTCGATCGAGTTCCGCGTGCCGATGCTGTGGGCGGTCGGCTTCATCTTCCTCTTTACCGTCGGCGGCGTGACCGGGGTCGTGCTGGCCAACGCCGGAGTCGATACGGCGCTCCACAATACCTATTACGTCGTGGCGCACTTCCACTACGTGCTTAGCCTCGGCGCGGTGTTCGGCATCTTCTGCGGCTTCACCTACTGGTTCGGCAAGATGTCCGGCCGCGAGATCCCGGAATGGGCGGGCAAGCTGCATTTCTGGACGACGTTCATCGGCGTCAACCTGACCTTCTTCCCGCAGCACTTCCTCGGACTTGCCGGCATGCCGCGGCGCATTCCCGACTATCCCGACGCCTTCCACGGCTGGAACCTGGTGTCTTCGCTCGGCGCTTACCTTTCCTTCGCGTCGACGATCTTCTTCCTGGCGGTGGTGGTGTGGGCGTTGCGGGCCGGGCGCCAGGCCGAAGCCAATCCATGGGGCAAGGGCGCGACGACGCTGGAATGGACGCATTCTTCGCCGCCGCCGCACCACACCTACGAGGAATTGCCGTTCATCGCCGCAGAGGCGCGGCATTGATCGAATCGTCGCACGCTCGCGGAGTACGGTCAGGATGAGTCGACGCAGCCTCGACATCCCAATCGCGGCCGGCGCCGGGTACGGCGCCGGAGTGGCCGATTTCGTCGCGCTGCTCAAGCCCAGGGTGATGAGCCTCGTGGTCTTCACCGCGCTTGCCGGCTACATGGTCGCGCCGGGCGCACTGCATCCGGTGCTCGCCGCAATCGCCGTCCTGTGCGTCGCGGTGGGCGCGGGCGCGGCCGGCGCGATCAACATGTGGTACGACCGCGACATCGATGCGGTCATGTCCCGAACCCGCGAGCGCCCGATCCCCGCCGGCCGCATGGATCCGGCGGAAGCGCTCGGCTTCGGCGTCGTCTTGGCGATCGCCTCGGTCGTGGTGATGGCGCTTGCGGTCAATCTGGCGGCGGCTGCCTTGCTCGCCCTGTCGATCGCTTTCTATGTCTTCGTCTACACGATCTGGCTCAAGCGCCGCACGCCGCAAAACATCGTCATCGGCGGCGCCGCGGGCGCATTCCCGCCGATGATCGGCTGGGCGGCGGCGAGCGGCGAGGTGTCGCTCGCCTCGCTGGCGCTCTTCGCCATCATCTTCATGTGGACGCCGCCGCATTTCTGGGCGCTGTCGCTGTTTCGCTCGCAGGAGTACGCCAAGGCGGGCGTGCCGATGCTTCCGGTGGTCGCCGGGGTGAGCGAGACCAAGCGGCAGATCGTCCTTTACGCCGTCCTGCTCGCTCCGCTGTCGCTTGTCCCGTCGGCATTGGGGCTGGCGGGTTATGTCTACGCGGTCGGCGTCGGCGCGCTGTCGCTGCTGTTCGTGGCCGGAGCACTCGCGGTGTGGCGCGAATCGGGCGACGCCGCGGCGAAACGGTTGTTTGGCTACTCGATCGTCTACCTGTTTCTCGTCTTCGCGCTGCTGATCTTCGATCGCGCGCCGGCGGGAAGCTGAGGGACGGATGGCCATGGCCGAAATCGAGCCGATGTCCGGAGAGGCGTTTCGCCGGCGGCAGCGTTCGAAAAACGTGGCCATCGCCTGGGTGGTCGCCGGGCTGTGCGCGCTATTCTTCGTCATCACCATCGTCAAGATGGGCGGGGGCTGAGATGCGTGCGTACGTAAACAACGCCGCCTCGGGCCGCGCCAATGCGCGCGTCGCGTTCGCGGCGGCCGCGGTGGTCGTCGCCATGATCGGACTCGCCTACGCGTCGGTGCCGCTCTATCGCCTGTTTTGCCAGGTGACGGGGTTCGGCGGCACGACACAGCGCGCCGAACGCGCGCCCGAACGCGCCGGCGAGCGGGCGATGCGCGTCCGCTTCGACGCGACGGTGGCGAGCCGCGACCTGCCTTGGCGCTTCCAGCCGCTCGAGCGCGCCGTCGACGTCAAGGTGGGCGAGGAGCGTATGATCCACTATCGCGCGACCAATGTCGGAAATTTCACATCGACCGGCACGGCGACGTTCAATGTCACGCCGGTCAAGGCGGGAATTTACTTCCAGAAAATCCAGTGCTTCTGCTTCAGCGAGCAAACGCTGGGGCCGGGAGAGTCGCGCGATATGGCGGTGTCGTTCTTCGTCGATCCGGATATCGTCAAGGATCGCGGGCTCGACGACGTCGGGGAGATCACCCTGTCGTATTCGTTCTTCCGCCATGGAACGAACGGCGGCAAGGCGATCCGTACGGGCGCGGTCGACTAGTCGGTCACATCCGACCGGGGCGAGGCGCAGATCGGCGTTTGATCCGGCGGCAGGCGGCGAGGCAAGGAGCGAAGCGATGGCTGAAACGAAGGGGAGCGGGATCAAGCAGCCCTACCATCTGGTGGAGCCGAGCCCGTGGCCGATCATCGGCGCAATCGCCGCGGCGGTGCTGGCGCTGGGCGCGCTGACCTACATGCACCCGGAAATGTTCGGACCGGGTCTCGAGCCGGGCATCAAGGCGCTGGGGCCGTGGAAGATCATCGTCGGCGTGGTCCTGGTGCTGTTCACCATGGCCGGGTGGTGGCGCGACGTGATCAAGGAAGCGAACACGCCGGGCCTGCATTCGGCGGTCGTCCAGCTCGGGCTGCGTTACGGCATGTTCTTGTTCATCACCTCCGAGGTGATGTTCTTCCTGGCGTTCTTCTGGGCCTATTTCCATTTCGCGCTGTTCCCCAACGAAGCGCTCGGCGGCGTATGGCCGCCCAAGGGCGTCGTGACTTTCGATCCGTGGGATCTGCCGTTCCTCAACACGCTGATCCTGCTCACCTCGGGCGCCACCGTCACCTGGGCCCACCACGCGCTCAAGGAGCAGAACCGGCCGCATCTCGTGTACGGCCTGGCGCTCACGGTGCTGCTCGGCATCTCGTTCACCGCCATCCAGGCCTACGAATACAGCCACGCCGCCTTTGGCTTCCGCGAGGGCGTCTATCCGTCGACCTTCTTCATGGCGACCGGGTTCCATGGCTTCCACGTCATCGTCGGGACCATTTTTCTCGCCGTCTGCCTCGGGCGTGCGATCAAGGGCCACTTCACGCCCGAGCGCCATTTCGGATTCGAGGCGGCGGCATGGTACTGGCACTTCGTCGACGTGGTGTGGCTGTTCCTGTTCATCTGCATCTATTGGTGGGGCGCCGGCTCCAGCCTCGGCGGGCACTGATCGCGTTCGCGGAGGGCGTCCGACTTGAACGGGTCGACGCCCTCGCCGTTCTCCGCCGGCTTGCGCTGCCGCTGCCCGCGCTGCGGCGAGGGGCCGCTGTTCGACGGCGTGCTGACGGTGCGCGAGCGGTGCGCGGTGTGCGACTTCGATCTTCGGGCCCAGGACTCCGGTGACGGTCCGGCGGTGTTCGTGATTCTGATCCTCGGGTTCGTCACCATGGGTCTGGCGGCATGGATTGAAATCGCCTTCGAGCCGCCGTTGTGGGTTCATGCGCTGATTTGGCCGGTCGTCGTGCTCGGCGGCGCGGTGGCGCTGCTGCGGCCGCTCAAGGCGACGCTGATTGCGCTGCAATATCGCCACCGGCGGGCCGATTTCGACGCTTGAACCATGCGCCAGGTCATGAGGAATTTTCGGCCCCGTCTCGTCCCGACGCTGATCGCCGTTCCCGGCGTCCTACTGTTGCTCGCCCTCGGCACTTGGCAGATCGTGCGCCTGGCCGAGAAGACGGCGATCAATGCCTACCGCGCCGAACGGGTCGAAGGGCCCGCGGTCGTGCTGCCGTCCGGTATCGCCGACCCGACGGAGTTCGATTTCCGCCGCGTCGCGCTCGCCGGCGTGTTCCGCCACGAGCGCGAGTTGTTTTTGAACGCGCGCTCGCAGCGCGGCAATGCCGGCTATCACATCCTCACGCCGCTTGTCCGCGACGCAGGACCGCCAGTGCTGGTCAATCGCGGCTGGGTCCCTTATGACCGCAAAACTCCCGATCGTCGCGCCGACGGGCAGATCGCGGGCTCGGCTCAAGTCGAGGGTATTTTACGCCGCGAACCGCGCCGCGGCTGGCTGATGCCCGACAACGACCCGGCGCGGAACGAATGGTTCTGGTACGACCTGCCGGCGATGGCTGCGGCTACCGGAGTCCCCGATCTTGCGCCGTTCTATGTCGAGGCGGTGGCGACGCCCAATCCCGGCGGATTTCCGATCGGCGGTCAGACGATTGTCGAGCTGCCCAGCCCGCATCTGCAATACGCTGTCACCTGGTACGCGCTTGCGGTCGCGCTCGCCGTCATCTACGTGATGTGGCACCGGCGCTCGCAAGCGAGGTGAGGATGGGTTATCGAGGCGCCTCATCATTCGACACGCTCAAGATGAGGCGCGCTGAAAATTCCTCGTCGTGAGCTTGTCGAAGGGCGAGCCGCGCCGCAACCAACGTGGGTCGAATTGGAGCAATGCATGTCTGGCACTGACGCCGCGCTTGCGGCACGCATCGACCGTCCAGCGGCCTACGCCGAACTCGAGGAGCGCTTTCGCCGTATTCACCTGCTCCACGATGCGCTGGCGATGCTGGAATGGGACACGGCGGCGATGATGCCCACCGGCGGCGCTTCGGCGCGCGCCGAGCAACTGGCGGCGCTCAAAGTGACGGCGCATGAGAGGATGTGCGACCCACGCCTGGCCGAGCTTTTATCGGCGGCGGAAGGGGAGCTCGGCCTCGACGCATGGCAACGCGCCAACCTGCGCGAGATGCGCCGCGCCTGGCTGCACGCGACGGCGCTTCCCGGCGATTTGGTCGCGGCGCGTTCGCGGGCGATCACCGCCTCGGAGATGCGCTGGCGCGATGCGCGTCCCGCCAACGACTTCCGCGGGCTCCTGCCTTCGCTGGCCGAGGTCCTTCGGCTGACCCGCGAAGCGGCGGCAATCAAGGCCGAGCGGCTCGGCGTGACGGCCTATGACGCGCTTCTCGACGAATACGAACCCGACGGCCGCGCCGCCGAGATCGACCGCGTGTTCGACGACCTTGCCCGCTTCCTGCCGGATTTCACCGAGCAGGTTCTAGCCAAACAGGCGCGCGCCGGCGCGCCGCTGCCGCTCGCAGGGCCATTCGCCAAGGACAAGCAACAGGCGCTGGCGGTCGAGTTGATGCGCGGCATCGGCTTCGAGTTTCTGCACGGACGGCTCGACACCAGCCACCACCCGTTTTGCGGCGGCGTCCCCGACGACGTACGGATTACGACGCGTTGGGACGAGAACGATTTCGCCAGCGGCCTGATGGGCGTGCTGCACGAGACGGGCCATGCGCTCTACGAGCGCGGATTGCCGGTCGAATGGCGCCTCCAGCCCGTCGGGACGGCGCGCGGCATGAGCGTGCACGAGAGCCAATCGCTGCTGATCGAGATGCAGGCATGCCGGTCGCGCGAATTCGTCGAGTTCCTGGCGCCCAAGGCGGCGGCGGCGTTCGCCACGAACGGGCGGGCGTGGAGCGCCGACAATCTCTATCGAGTTTACACCCGCGTGGAGCGCGGGCTCATCCGTGTCGATGCCGACGAGGTCACCTATCCGGCGCACGTCATTCTGCGCTATCGCCTCGAGCAAGCGATGATCGCCGGCGCACTGGCGCTGGGTGACCTGCCGGCGGCATGGAACGACGGCATGAAGGCGCTGCTCGGCGCGGTGCCGCCCGACGATCGCGACGGCTGCCTGCAGGACATCCATTGGCCGGGCGGCGCCTGGGGCTATTTCCCGAC
>DATFES010000423.1:0-13775 GCA_035250945.1 Alphaproteobacteria bacterium
CGCCAAGCGGACCGGCGCCACGGTCCGCGGTCCGATTCCGCTGCCGACGGAGATCGAGCGATTCACCGTGAACCGCAGCCCGCATATCGACAAGAAAAGCCGCGAGCAGTTCGAGATCCGCACCCATCGCCGGCTCCTCGATATCGTCGATCCGACGCCGCAGACGGTGGACGCGCTGATGAAGCTCGACCTTGCGGCCGGCGTCGACGTCGAGATCAAGCTCTAGTCCGAGGAACGTCATGCGCACCGGCGTCATCGCCCAGAAGGTCGGAATGACCCGAATTTTCACCGGTGAGGGCACGCATACGCCCGTCACCGTGCTGAAGCTCGACCAATGCCAGGTCGTCGCCGTCCGCACGCCCGAGAAGGACGGCTATGCGGCCGTGCAGCTCGGCGTCGGCAAGGCGAAGGTCAAGAACGTTTCCAAGCCGCAGCGCGGCCATTTCGCCAAGGCGAAGGTCGAGCCGAAGCGCCGGCTCGCCGAATTTCGCGTCAGCCCCGATGCGCTGCTCGATGTCGGCGCCGAAATCACCGCCGACCATTTCGTGCCCGGTCAGTTCGTCGACGTCGCCGGCGTCACGATCGGCAAAGGGTTTGCCGGCGTGATGAAACGCTGGAACTTCGCCGGCCTCGAAGCGTCGCACGGTGTGTCGATCAGTCACCGTAGCCACGGCTCGACCGGTCAACGCCAGGACCCCGGGCGGACGTTCAAGGGCAAGAAGATGGCCGGACACCTGGGCGGCGAACGGGTGACGACGCAAAATCTCACCATCGTCGCCACCGATCCCGCGCAGGGCTTGATCATGGTGAGCGGCGCGGTGCCGGGTGCGGCCGGAGGTTACGTAATGGTGCGCGACGCGGCCAAACGCGCGCGGCACAAGGACGCTCCCTTCCCCGCCGCCGTTCGCAAGGCGGATGCGGCGACGCCCGCCGCCGACGGCGCCAAGGAATGACGGCGATGAAACTCGCGATCAAAACGCTCGAGAACAAGGACGCCGGGTCGATCGAGGTCGACGACGGCGTGTTCGGTCTTCCCGCGCGACCCGATATTCTGGCCCGCATGGTGCGCTGGCAGCTCGCCAAACGCCGCGCCGGCACACACGACACCAAGGAGATCGGCGAGGTGTCCGGCGGCGGCCGCAAGCCCTGGGCGCAAAAAGGCACCGGACGGGCGCGGCACGGCTCGATCCGCAGCCCGCAATGGCGCAAGGGCGCGGTGATCTTCGGACCCACGCCGCGCAGCCATGCATACGACCTGCCGAAGAAGGTCCGCAAGCTGGCGCTGAAAACCGCGCTCTCGGTGAAGCAGGCCGAGGGTAAGTTGGTCGTGCTCGACGGCGTCAAGATCGCCAAGCCGAAGACCAAGGAGCTTGCCAAGCGCTTCGCCAAGTTGGGCTGGTCGTCGGTCCTGGTCATCGACGGCGCCGCCGTCGACGAAGGCTTCGCGCGCGCGGCGCGCAACATCCCGGGTTGCGACGTGCTGCCGCAGCAGGGCGCCAACGTCTACGACATCATGCGCCGCGATACGCTGGTGCTGACCAAGGACGCCGTCGAAGCGCTGGAGGCGCGACTGAAATGAGCGCCGCGAAGACGAGCAAGAAGACGGACCAGAAAACGGCCAAAACGGCGCTCCCCATGGATCGCATGTACGCCGTCATCGTCGCCCCGGTGATCACCGAGAAGGCGACGCGCGGCTCCGAGCACAATCAGGTGACGTTCCGCGTCCGGGGCGATGCGACCAAGCCTGAGATCAAGGCCGCCGTCGAGGGCCTGTTCAAGGTCAAGGTCGAGGCGGTGAACACGATCAATGTGCGGGGCAAGGCCAAGCGTTTCCGCGGCCGGCTTGGACAGCGCGCGAACTACAAGAAGGCCGTCGTGTCGCTGGCCGAGGGCCACTCGATCGACGTGACCACCGGAATCTGACGAGGGACGTCAAGCGATGGCACTCAAAACCTTCAAGCCGGTAACGCCCGGACGCCGCCAGGTCGTGCTGGTTGACCGCGCCGAACTGTGGGCCGGCGGCCCGGTCAAGGCGCTCGCCATCGGCAAGCGCAAGACCGGCGGGCGCAATAATCGCGGCCGCATCACCACCCGCCATCACGGCGGCGGCCACAAGAAGCTCTATCGCGCGATCGACTTCAAACGCCGTAAGTTCGACGTCGAGGGCACGGTCGAGCGGCTGGAGTACGATCCGAACCGCACGGCCTTCATCGCCCTGGTCAAGTATGCCGACGGCGAACAGTGCTACATCCTGGCGCCGCAGCGCCTCGCCGCGGGCGACAAGGTGATGGCCGGCGAGCGTGTCGACATAAAGCCCGGCAACGCGCTGCCGATGCGCAATATCCCGGTCGGAACGATCATCCACAATGTCGAGCTCAAGCCCGGCAAAGGCGGCCAACTCGCTCGCTCGGCCGGGACCTATGCCCAGCTCGTCGGCAAGGATCAGGGGTTCGCCCTCCTGCGCCTCGCCTCGGGCGAGGTGCGGCGGGCGAGCGGCGAATGCCTGGCGACGATTGGCGCGGTGTCGAACCCCGATCAGGTCAACGTCAAGATCGGCAAGGCGGGGCGCAATCGCTGGAAGGGTTGGCGTCCGCACGTGCGCGGTACGGCGATGAATCCCATCGATCACCCGCACGGCGGCGGCGAGGGCCGCACCAAGGGCGGCCGCCATCCGGTCACGCCGTGGGGCAAGCCGACCAAGGGGTACAAGACCCGCCACAACAAGGCGACGGACAAGTTGATCGTCCGCCGCCGCAACGCGAAGTAACGGAGGAGCACTGTGGCGCGTTCAGTCTGGAAAGGCCCGTTTGTCGATGGCTACCTCCTCAAAAAGGCGGAGAAGTCGCGGGCTTCCGGCCGCAACGAGATCATCAAGATTTGGTCGCGGCGCTCGACCATCCTGCCGCAGTTCGTCGGGCTCACCTTCGGCGTCTATAACGGCCATAAGTTTCTTCCCGTCCTCGTCACCGAGAACATGGTTGGCCACAAATTCGGCGAGTTCGCGCCGACCCGCGTCTTCCACGGCCACTCGGCCGACCGGAAGGCGACGCGGACCGAGGAGTAGGATCATGGGCAAGCCGTCTCGGCCACGGACATTGAAGGACAACGAGGCGCGCGCGGTGGCGCGAACCGTCCGGGTGAGCCCACGCAAGCTCAATCTCGTCGCCGAGCTGATTCGCGGCAAGACCGCCGCGACCGCGCTGACCGAGCTCGGCTTCTCCAAGCGCCGCATCGCCGCCACGGTGCGCAAGGTGCTGCAAGCGGCGATCGCCAACGCCGAGAACAACCATCAGCTCGATGTCGATCGTCTGTTCGTCGCCGAGGCGACCGTCGGCCGCGCCATAGCGATGCGTCGCTTTCACGCCCGCGGCCGCGGCCGCTCGGCGTCGATCGTCAAGCCGTTCAGCCATCTCACCGTCGTCGTGCGCGAACGCGAGGAGACCGCGTAAATGGGTCAGAAAGTCAATCCGATCGGGCTTCGGCTCGGCATCAACCGTACCTGGGATTCGCGCTGGTTCGCCGACGACGATTACGCTGGCCTACTGCACGAGGACATCAAACTGCGCGGCTATCTGAGCGACCGGCTGCAGCAGGCGGGCGTGTCGCGGGTAGTGATCGAGCGGCCCGCCAAGAAGGCGCGCATCACGATCCATACCGCCCGCCCCGGCGTGGTCATCGGCAAGAAGGGCGCCGACATCGAGAAGCTCCGGGGCGACCTCGCCCGCATGACCAAGGGCGAGGTCAATCTCAATATCGTCGAAATCCGCAAGCCGGAAATCGACGCCAAGCTGGTCGCCGAAAACATCGCCCAACAACTCGAGCGTCGCGTCGCCTTCCGCCGGGCGATGAAGCGCGCGGTCCAATCGGCGATGCGACTCGGCGCACAGGGTATTCGCATCAACTGCGCCGGCCGCCTCGGCGGGGCCGAAATCGCCCGCGTCGAGTGGTATCGCGAAGGGCGCGTGCCGCTGCACACGCTGCGCGCCGATATCGATTTCGGCGTCGCCACCGCCAAGACCACCTATGGCACTTGTGGCGTCAAGGTATGGGTGTTCAAGGGCGAGATTCTCGCCCACGACCCGATGGCGCAGGACAAGCGCGCCGCCGAGCAGGCGCCGGCGCGCTGACCGGCGCCGACGCGTTGGCGACAAGACTGAACGGAAACAACGACCATGATGCAACCGGCACGCACCAAATACCGCAAGGCGCACAAAGGCCGCATCCACGGCAACGCCAAGGGCGGGTACGAGCTCAACTTCGGAGCTTTCGGCCTCAAGGCCGTCGAGCCGGCGCGCATCACCGAGCGTCAGATCGAGGCCGCACGGCGCGCCATCACGCGCCACCTGAAGCGCGTCGGCCGGGTTTGGATCCGGGTCTTTCCCGACGTTCCGGTATCCAAGAAGCCGGCCGAGGTGCGGATGGGGTCCGGCAAGGGCACGCCCGAATTTTGGGTCTGCCGGGTAAAGCCGGGACGGATCATGTTCGAGATCGACGGCGTCAACCGCGTCTTGGCCGAGGAGGCGTTCGCGCTCGCCTCGGCGAAGCTGCCGATGAAGAGTCGGGTCGTCGGCCGCTTGGGCGAAGGGGGTTGAGACGATGAAGGGCGTCAAGATCTCGGATTTCCGCGCCAAGACCGACGACGAGCTCGGGACGCAGCTTGGCGAGCTGCAGAAGGAGCGGTTCAACCTGCGCTTCCAGCGGGCGAGCGGCCAGCTCGAAAACACCGCGCGGGTGCGCCACGTTCGGCGCGAAATCGCCCGCATCAAGACCGTGCTCACCGAACGCCGGCGAGCGGCCACGGCCAAGGCCGCGGCATCAAGGCCGTAACGGCAACGCGAAGGAAAGCGAGAACACACAATGCCGAGGCGCGTCCTGAAAGGGGTCGTGGTGAGCGACAAAGCCGACAAGACCGTGACGGTCCGCGTCGAGCGCCGTGTCGCCCATCCGCTCTACAAGAAGATCATCGTGCGCTCGAAAAACTACGCCGCGCATGACGAGAGCAACCGGTTCAAGATCGGCGATGTGGTGAACATCCGCGAGTGCCGGCCGATTTCGAAGCGCAAGCGGTGGGAAGTCGTCGCCGACGCCGCCGCGGGCGCCAAGGCCTGAGGGGACCCGTCCGATGATACAGATGCGGACCAACCTCGAGGTCGCCGACAATTCCGGCGCGCGCCGCGTGCAGTGCATCAAGGTGCTCGGCGGCTCGAAGCGCAAGACCGCCTCAATCGGCGACGTGATCGTCGTCTCGGTCAAGGAGGCGATTCCGCGTGGCCGCGTCAAGAAGGGCGACGTGCACCAAGCGGTCATCGTGCGCACCTCGCAAGGCATTCGCCGGCAGGACGGATCGCTGGTCCGTTTCGATCGCAATGCAGCGGTGCTCATCACCAAGGAAGGCGAGCCGATCGGCACGCGAATTTTCGGGCCGGTGACGCGCGAACTGCGTTCGAAGGGCTACATGAAGATCATCAGTCTTGCGCCGGAGGTACTGTGATGCAGACCGCAGGCGAGCGAAGCAAGATGAAGATCAAGAAAGGCGATCAAGTCGTCGTCCTTACCGGCCGCGATAAGGGCAAAAGCGGCAGCGTGCTGCGAGTGATTCCGGCCGATAACCGCGTCGTGGTCCAGGGCGTCAACGTGGTCAAGCGCCACACGCGTCCGGGCGCCGGCCAGACGGGTGGAATCGTCGAGAAGGAGCTGTCGATCCACGCCTCCAACGTCGCCCACTTGGACCCCAAGGAAAACAAGCCGACGCGCGTCGGCTACAAGGTCATCGACGGCCGCAAGGTGCGCTTCGCCAAGCGGTCGGGCGAGATCATCGATCGGTGAACGCCATGATAACCCGCCTTCAGGACGAGTACGTAAAGACCATCCGTCCGCAGCTGATGCAGAAGTTCGGATATTCGAATCCGCTGCAGACGCCGCGCCTCGAGAAGATCGTCGTCAACATGGGTGTCGGCGAAGCGACGCAGGACGCGAAGAAGATCGACGCCGCTGCGGCCGAGCTTGCCGCGATCACCGGTCAGAAACCGCTGGTGACGCGCTCGCGCAAGGCGATCGCCAATTTCAAGCTACGCCGCGGGCTATCGATCGGCTGCAAGGTGACGCTGCGCGGGGCGCGGATGTACGAGTTCCTCGACCGGCTGATCACCATCGCGTTGCCGCGCGTGCGCGACTTCCGCGGACTGTCGGGCAAGAGTTTCGACGGCCGCGGCAACTATGCGATCGGCCTCAAGGAGCAGATCGTGTTTCCCGAGATCGATTACGACAAGATCGATGCGGTCCGCGGGATGGACATCATCATCGTCACCACGGCGAAGACCAACGAGGAAGCCAAGGAGCTCCTCAAGGCCTTCAACTTGCCGTTCCTCAATTAAGCCCGGCACGAGACGGGAAGGAGCCCATGGCGAAGAAAAGTTCGATCGAGAAGAACAAGCGGCGCGAACGTCTGGCGAAGAAATACGCCGCGCGGCGCGCCAGCCTCAAGGCGATCGCCAACGACGAGAACCAGCAGGCCGAAGACCGGTTTGCCGCGCGGCTGAAGCTCGCCGAGTTGCCGCGGAATTCCTCGCCGACGCGCATCCGCAGCCGCTGCGAGCTGACCGGCCGGCCGCGCGGCACGTATCGCAAGTTCAAGCTATCGCGCATCGCTTTGCGCGACCTCGCCTCCACCGGGCAGATTCCCGGCATGGTCAAGGCGAGCTGGTAAGTCGGGTAGAGGAGGATTCAGGATATGGCGATGAGCGATCCCCTGGGCGATATGCTCGCGCGCATCCGAAACGGCCAGGCGGCGAAGCAGAGCACGGTGACGTGCCCCGCCTCGCGCCTGCGCAAGAACGTGCTCGAGGTGCTGCAGCGCGAGGGCTACATTCGCGGCTATTCATGGGCCGAGCACACCAAGGGCATTTCCGAGTTCACCATCGAGCTCAAGTATGCGGAGGGACAGCCGGTCATCAGGCAGATCGATCGAATCTCGAAGCCGGGCCGCCGCGTTTACACGGGAATCAAGCAGCTTCAGAAATTCTATGGCGGCCTCGGCATTTCGATATTGTCGACGCCGCAAGGCGTAATGTCCGATTCCGAAGCGCGCGCCGCCAATGTCGGCGGCGAGATTCTCTGCCGGGTGTTCTAAGGAGGTCGGCGATGTCCCGCGTTGGCATTCATCCCGTCGTGGTCCCGACCGGCGTCCAGGTCGACGTCGCGGGTTCGAACGTGACGGTGAGCGGCAAGCTGGGCAGGCAGAGCCACCGCCTGCCGCCGGAAATCGCCGCGACGGTCAAAGACGGCAGGATCGTGCTGACCCCACGCGACAAGACCAAGGAAGTCCGGACGAAATGGGGCAGCGCCCGCGCCCATCTCAACAACATGGTCGCCGGCGTCTCGAAGGGCTTCACGATAAATCTCGAAATCAGCGGCGTCGGGTATCGCGCCCAGCTCGATGGCAAGAAGCTCAACCTTCAGCTTGGCTTCAGCCACGACGTCAAGTACCCGATACCCGAGGGCATCTCGATCAAGGTCGGCGACAAGCAGACGACGTTGACCATCACCGGCGCCGACCGGCAAAAGGTAGGTCAGGTCGCCGCAGAGATCCGCGGGCTGCGTCAGCCGGAGCCTTACAAAGGCAAGGGCATCAAGTACGACTACGAGACAATCCGCCGCAAGGAAGGCAAGAAGAAGTAGGCGCGCCATGAACAAGGTGAAGAAGCTCCACGAACGCCGCAGGCTGCGCGTGCGCCTGAAGATCCGCCGCAATGCGGCGCTTCGTCCACGGCTGTCGGTGTTCCGCTCATCCAAGCACATCTATGCGCAGGTGATCGACGATGCGCAGGGGCGAACGCTCGCCGCGGCGTCGTCGTTGGACAAGAACCTGCGCGCGACGCTCAAGACGGGCGCCGACATTTCGGCTGCGAAGGAAGTGGGGAAGTTGATCGCCTCCCGCGCGATCGAGGCGGGCGTCAAACAGGTCGTCTTTGATCGCGGCGGATATCTGTTTCACGGTCGCGTCAAGGCCCTCGCCGACGCCGCGCGTGAAAGCGGTCTGGCGTTCTAGACGCGCCGGGCAAGCCGACAACTCCTGGACCAAAGGTAAAGATCGATGGCACGCACGCAAACCGGATCCCGCGCCCCGGCCGGACCCCGCTCTCCGGGCGGACCGCGCTCGCCCGCGGGTGGGCGCTCGCAGCCCGGCGAACGCGGCCGCAGGGGCGACTCCGATCGTTCCTCGCGCGAAGGCCGCGACGATTCGGAGCTGATCGAGAAGCTCGTCAGCATCAACCGCGTGGCGAAAGTGGTGAAGGGCGGACGGCGCTTCGGCTTCGCCGCCGTGGTGGTGGTGGGCGACGGCAAGGGCCGCGTCGGCTACGGCACCGGCAAGGCGCGCGAGGTGCCGGAGGCGATTCGCAAGGCGACCGAGCAAGCCAAGCGCGGCATGGTCCGCGTGCCGCTGCGCGAGGGCCGCACGCTGCATCACGACGTGCGCGGCCATTACGGCGCGGGCAGGGTCGTGTTGCGCTCCGCCAAGCCTGGAACCGGTATCATCGCCGGCGGCCCGATGCGCGCCATCTTCGAGAGCCTCGGTCTGCAAGACGTGGTGGCGAAATCGGTCGGCTCGTCGAATCCGCACAATATGATCAAGGCGACGTTCAACGCCCTCAATAACATGGCGAGCCCGCGCGCCATCGCCGCCAAGCGCGGCAAGAAGATCGGCGATATCATCGGCCGCCGCGAGGGCGACGCGGCGGCCGCGCCACGGGAGCAATAAGCGATGACCAAGGCGGAACGGAGCCACGGCGCGAAAAAGTTACGGGTCACCCAGTTGGGCAGCCCGATCGGCCGTCGCTCCGACCAGCGCGCGACGCTGGTCGGGCTCGGGCTCAACAAGCGTCACCGCACGCGTGAGCTCTCCGACACCCCGGGCATTCGCGGCATGATCAACAAGGTTCGTCACCTCCTCCGCGTGGAGGAGGTTGGCTGAAGGAAACGACGCATATGAAGCTCAATCAAATCCGCGACAATCGCGGCGCCCGCCAGGCGCCCAAGCGGCTTGGACGCGGCATCGGCTCCGGACTCGGTAAGACCTCCGGGCGGGGCGGCAAGGGCCAGACCGCGCGATCGGGCGTGGCGCTGAACGGCTTCGAGGGCGGCCAGACGCCGATCTATCGCCGCATCCCCAAGCGCGGATTCAACAATATCTTCCGCCGCGAGTTTCAGGAACTCAATCTCGGCGCCCTGCAGCGCGCGATCGACGCCAACAAGATCGCCCCCGAGGAAACGATCACGGCGGCTGCCTTGGTCAAGGCCGGCGTGATCCGCCGCGCCAAGGACGGCGTGCGTTTGCTCGGCGAAGGCACGCTCAAGACCGGAGTGACCATCGAGGTCGCCGGGGCGTCCAAATCGGCGGCTGCCGCTGTCGAGAAGGCGGGAGGCAAAATCATCGTCATCAACCCGGTGCGCGAAGGCGTGGCGAAGGACGTTGCCGCTAAGCAGGCGCGCCGGGCGAAACGGCAGGCGAAGAATGCGCCGCCGGCCGCCAAGGCGGCGAGCGACAAGCCAGCGGGGGGCAAGAAGGACAAGGGCAAGGACAAGGGCGAGGCGGCCGGCAAGCCCGGCGCGCCTGCCGGCTGATCGGCTCGCCAGTAGACGGATCGGCCTACTCTCGACCGGGAGCACCCCGACATGGCATCCGCCGCAGAACAACTCGCAGCAAGCCTCAACCTTGGCGCTTTCGCGAAGGCGACCGAGCTCAAGAAACGCATCTGGTTCACGCTTGGCGCCTTGGTCGTCTATCGGCTGGGAACCTACATTCCGATTCCCGGCATCGACCCAAATGTGCTGGCCGAGATCTTTCGCCAGCAACAGGGCGGAATACTTGGCCTGTTCGACGTCTTCTCGGGCGGCGCGCTTGGGCGGATGACGATCTTCGCCCTCAACATCATGCCGTACATTTCCGCCTCGATCATCATGCAGCTGATGACGGCGGTGTCGCCCTCGCTTGAGCAGCTGAAAAAGGAAGGCGAGACGGGCCGCAAGAAGATCAATCAATACACGCGCTACTTCACCGTCGTCCTGGCGATGTTCCAGGCGTTCGGCATCTCGGTCGGACTCGAGACGATGCAAGGCGCCTCGGGGTCGGCGGTGATCGATCCCGGCCTGTTCTTCCGCCTGACCACGGTGATCACGCTGACCGGCGGCACGATCTTCCTGATGTGGCTTGGCGAGCAGATCACCGCGCGCGGCGTCGGCAACGGCATCTCGCTCATCATCTTCGCCGGTATCGTCGCCAACCTGCCGAGCGCGCTCGCCGCCACCCTCGAGCTCGGCCGTACGGGCGCATTGTCGACGGTGTTCATCATCCTCCTGTTGATCATGGCGGTGGTGACGATCACCGCCATGGTGTTCATGGAGCGCGCCCAACGGCGCATCGTCGTCCAATATCCGAAACGCCAGGTCGGCAATAAGATGTTCGGGGGCGAGGCCTCGCATCTGCCACTCAAAATCAACACCGCGGGCGTGATACCGCCGATTTTCGCGAGCTCGCTGCTGTTGTTGCCGCTGACCTTCGCAAATTTCACCGCCGGGCAGGGACCCGCGTGGCTGCAGGATATGACGGCCTATGTGGCCCACGGCCAGCCGCTCTACATCCTGCTCTATGTCGGCATGATCGTATTCTTCGCCTTTTTCTATACGGCCGTCGTGTTCAATCCGACCGAGACAGCCGACAATCTTAAGAAGTTCGGCGGCTTCGTGCCCGGGATTCGTCCCGGCAAGAACACGGCCGATTATCTTGACTACGTATTGACGCGGCTCACCTTCGTCGGGGCGATCTATCTGTCGGTCATCTGCGTGATGCCCGAGATTTTGATCTCGCAATACGCGGTGCCGTTCTACTTCGGCGGCACCAGCCTGCTAATCGTCGTCAGCGTCACCATGGACACGGTGGCGCAAATCCATTCGCATTTGCTCGCCCATCAGTACGAAGGCCTCATCAAAAAGGCCAAGTTGCGCGGACGCCGCGGCTGATCGGCAACGCCGCGGCGGCCGATCGAGCGTAGGGGGAGCCGATGAACATCGTGCTGCTTGGGCCGCCCGGCGCCGGAAAGGGCACGCAGGCCCGCCGTCTGCAGGACGAACGCGGATTGGTTCAGCTCTCGACCGGCGACATGCTGCGCGCCGCAGTGGCCTCGGGAAGCGAGCTCGGCAAGCGGGCCAAGGCGATCATGGACGCGGGCCAGCTTGTCCCGGACGAAATCATGATCGCCATGATTTCCGAGCGCATCATTCGGCCAGATTGCAAGAACGGATTCATCCTCGATGGATTTCCGCGGACCACCGCGCAAGCCGAAGCGCTCGACGCGATGCTCGCCCGGCACGGCCTCAAGCTCGATCATGTCATCGAAATGAAGGTCGACGACGCGGAGCTCATCGAGCGCATCGCGGGGCGCTTCACGTGCAAGAAATGCGGCGAAGGCTACCACGACCGCCACAAGCGCCCGAAACGTGACGGCGTATGCGATGTTTGCGGCGGCGTCGAATTCGTCCGTCGTGCCGACGACAATGCCGCAACCGTCAAAACTCGGTTGGCCGCATACCATGCCCAAACGGCGCCGATTCTGCCCTATTACCGGGCGCGCGGGGTCCTCAAGTCGGTCGACGGGATGGCCGACATGGAGAGCGTCGCCAAGGCCATCTTTGCGATTCTGGAAAGCCAGAAAAACTAAATCAAATCAGTATCATAATGGAATATACCGGGGCCGGCGCAGATGGTTGACGTTTCGTTGACAGGGCGGGGTTTGTGCGTATACTCCGCGCCCGAACTCGGGTGGCAGCGGCGCCACAGCGGGCGCGGTGGCTTTTCGCGCCCGCTGTGGCGCGTTCAGCGCGAAAATTGAGGCTGGCTTTCGGATCCAGGCGTAAGGAGAACGAGCGTGGCGCGCATCGCTGGCGTCAACATACCCACCAACAAGCGTGTCGTGATCGCGCTTCGCTATATCTACGGCATCGGGGCAACCAAGGCCCGCGAGATCTGCGCCAAGGTCGGCATCGCCGACGCCAAGCGAGTCAACCAGCTGAGCGACGACGAAGTCCTGCGCATCCGCGAGGCGATCGACCGCGACTATCAGGTGGAAGGCGATCTGCGGCGCGAGGTGGCGATCAACATCAAGCGTCTCATGGACCTCGGCTGTTATCGTGGGCTGCGTCACCGCAAGGGCCTGCCGGTCCGCGGCCAGCGCACCCACACCAACGCGCGCACCCGCAAGGGCAAGGCGCGCCCGATCGCCGGCAAGAAGCAGGCGGCCAAGAAGTAAACAAGGACCCTCCGTCTCGACGTCCGAACGTTTAAGGACCGCACGATTATGGCGAAACCCCAAGCAGCAGCGGCCGGCGGCGCCCCGGCCGCGCGTACGCGCCGACGCGAGCGCAAGAACATCACCGCGGGCGTGGCGCACGTCAACGCGACTTTCAACAATACGATGATCACCATCACCGATGCCCAGGGCAATGCGATCGCCTGGTCGTCGGCGGGAACGCAAGGGTTCAAGGGCTCGCGCAAATCGACGCCCTACGCCGCGCAGATGGCGGCCGAGGATGCCGGCCGCAAGGCGATGGAGCATGGCGTTCGCACGCTCGAGGTCGAGGTCAAGGGACCAGGCGCTGGCCGCGAATCGGCCCTGCGGGCGCTCCAGGCGGTGGGGTTCCACATCACCTCGATCCGCGACGTGACGCCGATCCCGCATAACGGCTGCCGACCGCCCAAACGCCGGCGCGTCTGAGGGGACGCCGAGTTATCCGCCCGCGACGTCGATCTGGCGCGGGCATGGACGTAAACCAGGCGGCCGGCGCACCAAGCGGGGTCCGGCCTCCGCGACTGTCATGAGGGCAAGACCCGTGCTGCAAAAGAATTGGAAGGAACTGATCAAGCCCGGCAAGCTCGAAATCGAGCCCGGCGATGACCCGAAGCGCGAGGCGACGATCGTCGCCGAGCCCTTGGAACGCGGCTTTGGGCTGACGCTGGGCAACGCGCTAAGGCGCGTGCTGCTCTCTTCCCTGCAAGGGGCGGCGATCACCTCGATCAAGATGGACGGCGTGCTGCACGAGTTCTCGTCGATTCCCGGCGTGCGCGAGGACGTGACCGACATCGTGCTCAACGTCAAAGGCATCGCGCTGCGAATGCACGGCGATGGACCGAAACGCATCCAGGTGCGCGCCACCGGCCCGGGCGAAGTCACCGCCGGCCAGATCGAAACCGGCCACGACATCGAAATCATGAACCCCGAGCATGTCCTCTGCACGCTCGACGACGGCGCCAAACTGTCGATGGAAATGACCGTCGAGACCGGCAAGGGCTATGTCCCGGGCGCATCCAGCCGGCCGGCCGACGCGCCGATCGGACTGATCCCGGTCGACGCGCTTTACAGCCCGGTGCGCAAGGTTTCTTACAAGATCGAAAACGCTCGCGTCGGGCAAGTCACCGACTACGACAAGCTGTCGATGCGCGTCGAGACCAACGGGGCGGTTACTCCCGAAGACGCGGTCGCGCTCGCCGCGCGCATCCTCCAGGATCAGCTGCAGCTCTTCATCAACTTCGAGGAGCCGCAGGCGGCGACGGCGGAGGAGCAGCCGAGCGAGCTGCCATTCAACCGCAACCTGCTGCTCAAAGTCGACGAGCTCGAGCTGTCGGTGCGTTCGGCCAACTGCCTCAAGAACGACAACATCATCTACATCGGCGATCTGGTGCAGAAGACCGAAGCCGAAATGCTGCGCACACCCAATTTTGGCCG
>DATFES010000440.1:0-4155 GCA_035250945.1 Alphaproteobacteria bacterium
CCTAGCGATCCTGCAGCGGCGGCGCAGGACGGCATAAGCACAGGTTGATCGCATCGCATACGGGCTGGGGGGAGTAAGGCGGCGGTTCCGGGAGGAGCCGCCGCTTTTGGCGCTGACGATCGCCGGGCAAACTGCCAAGAACGGCGAGCAATACCGTCGCGAAGCAGCCGGAAAACCACGGCCAATGACGGTAATACGTTATGTTGAACGGGGTGCATTTGCGCTGCGCCGCGCGGCCGGCCGCGACGGTTTCTAGCGGATCTTGCCGAGGACCTCTCAGGCGATCGGCCGCTTTCGCGAGCGCCACCCAGCGCGCCGCCCGTGGGAGCATTGGGAAAGGGTGCTAGAATAACACCGGCAATGATGACCTCGCGGCTGAAACTTCTGCTGGTCCTTCTCGCCATCGCGGCCACCGCCAGCGGAGCACTGGCGTATCTCGGCGGCGATGTCCGCGAGACGGGCGGTCACCGAACCGCGCGCGTGCAGCGTGGGCCGATCATCGACACTATCGCCGCGACGGGCACTGTAAGCGCTGTGGCGCTGGTCCAGGTCAGTTCGCAGCTTTCCGGACAGATTCGCGAACTACATGTCGACTACAATTCCCGCGTCAAGCGCGGCGACCTTTTGGCGCTGATCGCGCCGGAGAGTTTCGCCGCGCGGGTCGAAGAGGCGACGGCAGAAGTCGCGACGGCGCAGGTCGGAGTCGCGTCGGGGCTGGCGCTGCGCGAGCGGGCCCGACGCGATCTCGATGTGTCGCGCGAGCAATTGCGGGTTCTCCAGGCGCAAACCCAGGCGACGCGGGCGACCGCCGAGTTGGCGCGCCGCGAGGTCGAGCGCAAACGCTCGCTCGGCCGCAGCGACGCGGTCTCGGCCGTCGATCGCGACCGCGCCGAAAGCGAGCACCAGCGAGCCCTCGCGACGCTTGCCGCCGCGGAGGCCCACGAGCGCGTCCATCAGGCGACGATCGCAGCGGGTGAAGCGTCGCTGCAGGTGGCCGAGGTCGAGGTGAAGTCGGCCCAGGCAATCGTCGCCCAGCGCGAGGCGGCGGTCAGACAAGCGCAGGTCGATTTCGACCGCACTCGCATCACCGCACCGATCGATGGCGTCGTGATCGAGCGCAATATCGACGTCGGGCAGACCGTTGCCGCCAGCCTGCAGGCGCCGACCCTGTTCACGATCGCCCAGGATCTCGCGAAACTGCAGATCGAGGCGTATGTCGACGAGACGGACATTGGTCGTGTCCGCGAGGGCCAGATTGCCAGCTTCACCGTCGGGGCGTATCCCGGCGCCACGTTCGACGGCCGGGTCGCGCAGGTTCGCTTGGCCCCACAGCTCATCCAAAATGTGGTGACGTACATTGTCGTCATCGCGGTCGACAACGCCGATGGCCGCCTGCTTCCGGGCATGACGGCGACCCTCAAGATCGCCGCGACCTCGGTCGAGGACGCCCTGCTGGTGCCCAATGCGGCGCTGCGTTTCCGCCTCGCCGGCGAGGAGGAGGCGCGCGCGAGACGGTCCGAAGCGGTGCGCGCCGCAGTCCGGGCTGGCCGCCATTCCGAACTCGAATCGGGTGACTCAGAGGCGGGTGAGCGTGGCATGGTTTATCGGCTCGACTTTGCGGGAATTCTGCATCCGGTGCCGTTGCAACTTGGCATCAGCGACGGACGATTCACCCAAGTGCTGTCGGGGGATCTCAAATCGGGCGACGAGCTCGCCATCGGGTACGTACGCCAATCGTTCGAGAATCGACGCAACGTCGTCCTCCCAAGGCTCTAGCCCGATGGATGCGCTGGTCCAGCTCAGCGACCTCCGTCGAACATACCGTATTGGCACCCAGAGCGTCCGCGTGCTGCGCGGCATAACGCTGACCATCGCCGCTGGGGAATTTGTCGCCATCGTCGGACCATCGGGCTCCGGCAAGTCGACGCTGATGAACCTGATCGGCTGCCTCGACACGCCCACGTCGGGCAGCTATCGCCTCGCGGGGGAGGACGTCGGCGCGCTCGACGTCGATGGGCTGGCGCGCATCCGGCATTCGCGCATCGGATTCGTGTTCCAGGATTTTCACCTGCTGCCGCACCTTGACGCCGTCGACAACGTGGCGCTGCCGTTGGCGTACGGCGCGATTTCGTCCCGCGCCGCGCGGACCAAGGCGGCCGATCTCCTCGCCAAGGTCGGCTTGACGAACCGGCTGCGCCATCGGCCATTCGAGCTGTCGAGCGGTCAGCAGCAGCGCGTGGCGATCGCCCGCGCCCTCATCAATCGTCCAAGCTTGCTGCTTGCCGATGAGCCAACGGGGGCACTAGACCGACGCACCGGTCTCGAGATCATGGCGCTGTTTCAACACCTTAATCGCCAAGGCAATACGATCATCGTCGTCACCCATGACGCCGAAATTGCTGCGATGGCCAACCGGCGCATTGCATTGGTCGATGGAGCCCTGGTCGAAGATGTCGCCGTCGCGGCGCCGGTGGATGCCGCCGAGGCCCTCGCCGCGCAGACCCCACTTCAACCGCCGAGCGTTGCATGCGTCTCGTGACCGCCATCGGCGGCGCCCTGCGGGCGCTTGCCGGAAACAAGACGCGAAGTGCCCTGTCCGCACTCGGCATCGTGATCGGCGTAAGCGCGGTCATTGTCACTGCCTCGATCGGCGCCGGCACTCAGCGGCGCGTCGCTGAACAGATCGAACTTCTGGGCGCAAACCTGGTCAGTGTCAGATCCGGATCGGCAATAACCGCGGGCGCCCGGCTCGGCGCCGGCGCGCGCATGACCTTGACCCAGGATGACGCCGCGGCAATCGCCGCCGAGATCGACGCGGTGGCGATCTCAGGCGTCGTATGGTGGGCCGGCGGGCAGGCGATCCACGGAAACCGCAACTGGGTAACGCCGATTCATGGTATCGATCCGGAGTATCTCGCGGCGCGCAACTGGACGGCCGAGCATGGGCGGTTGATCTCCGGGAGCGATGTCGAGGCGACGCGCAAGGTGGCCCTTCTCGGGCGCACGGTCGCCGATGAGCTCTACGGGGATGAGGATCCCGTGGGGCAAATCGTCCGTCTGCGCAACGTACCCTTTCAGGTCGTCGGCGTACTCGAGGCCAAAGGGCACAGCTTGGGCGGGCAGGACCATGACGACATCGTCTTCGTGCCAATCTCCACGGCTCGCTCGACGGTGACGATCACCGCCGCCGCCTCCCAGCGTCCGGTGAGCGCCATAGCCGGAACACAACGATATACCGGGGCCGTTCAAGTCGCCCCACCGGCCGGAGTGGCGTCGACGTTGCGCCGTCCGCCGCAGGCCGGGCAGATCAAGCCCAACGTCGTCAGCGCGATACTGGTGCGGGTCAGCGACCCGGAGCACATCGACGGCGCGATCGCCGAGATTAGCCGGCTCCTTCGCCAACGCCACCGCCTCGCCGATTCGGCGCCCGACGACTTCCGCGTCCGCAGCCTGGCCGAGGCGGCGCGCGTCCAGCAGGCGTCCTCGGAGACGCTTTCGATCATGCTCGCGGCGATCGCCGCCGTGTCCCTGCTGGTCGGCGGGATCGGCATTATGAACATCATGCTGGTGTCCGTCGCGGAACGCCGCGGGGAAATCGGACTGCGCATGGCTGTAGGCGCACGGCGTCGCGACATTTTGCAGCAGTTCCTTATTGAGGCGGCAACGCTGGCATTCGCCGGCGGCCTAATAGGCGTCACCGCGGGCGTCGGCGGCAGCATCGTCGCGGCGCGGCTCCTCGATCTTGATTTGGTCATCGCCTTGGCGCCGACGCTCACCGCGCTCTTGGTATCGGCGGCTGTTGGCGTCGCCTTCGGACTCTACCCGGCGC
This sequence comes from Alphaproteobacteria bacterium, assembly GCA_035250945.1. GTDB lineage: Bacteria > Pseudomonadota > Alphaproteobacteria > CACIAM-22H2 > CACIAM-22H2 > DATFES01. Next base: position 3,830 of record DATFES010000440.1, read on the forward strand.
TGCGCGCCGCCCGCCTCGATCCCGCGGTGGCCTTGCGGCAGGGATGAGTCTGTTAGTTTTACAGCCGGTTACGAATAACGTCGGGATTTTTTACATGTCCCGGCTGGTTACTTCGAAGCCCGTGACATAACTGTATAGAGAGGCGCGATCTTTGCGCCATGGCCCAAGACTTGCTTCCTTGAGCGTTAACCATAATCTCGAGCCCATCGCGCGGCACGATTACGCGATTGGCGTGGGGGGAGTCGGCCTGTCATGGCGTTTGGTGGGGACGGTAGGAGGCGACGGCGGTCGACGCTGTCCCATCGTGCGGCCGTCGGAGTGATATT
>DATFES010000453.1:0-5566 GCA_035250945.1 Alphaproteobacteria bacterium
GAGGAATCGGTCGACGTCCCATTCGACATCGTACTCCGAGACCTCGAGGAGATGCGCGGCGATCATCTGCGCCTTGGCCTTGATCTTGCGCGCCGCCATCGCCGTCGCCGCGCCCGCCGTCGGCGTCGAGCGCGAGCCGTAAGTGCCGAGGCCGTAGGGCGCGGTGTCGGTGTTGCCCTCCTCGATGGTGATGTCGTCCGCCGGTATTCCCAGCTCGCTCGCGATGATCTGCGCGTAGGTCGTCTCGTGCCCTTGTCCTTGGGATTTGGTCCCCATGCGCGCGATGACGGCGCCCGTCGGGTGGATGCGGATCTCCGCCGAATCGAACATGGCGATGCCGAGAATATCGCAATTGCGCGACGGCCCGGCGCCGACGATCTCGGTGAAGAAGGCGACCCCGATGCCCATCAGTTGCCGGGTTTCGCCGCGCTTGAACGATTCGCGGCGCGCCTTCTGCTCCTCGCGCAGCTTGCGATAGCCGACGCTGTCCATCGCCTTCGTCAATGCCGCCTGATAGTCGCCGGAATCGTATTCCCAGCCCAACGCCGACTGGTAGGGAAACTGCTCGCGGCGGACGAGGTTCTTCATCCTGAGGTCGGCGGGATCCATGCCGAGTTTTTGCGCCAGGATGTCCATCGCGCGCTCGATGCAGTAGGCGGCCTCGGTGACGCGAAACGAACAGCGGTAGGCAACGCCGCCCGGCGCCTTGTTGGTGTAGACACCGTCGACCGACACGTGGGCGACCGGGAAATCGTAGGAGCCGGTGACGATATTGAAGAATCCCGCCGGCCATTTGCTCGGATCGGCGCAGGCGTCGAAGGCGCCGTGGTCGGCAAGCACGTGGACGCGCAAGCCCGTCACCTTGCCGTCCTTGGTCGCGGCGATCTCCGTCGTCATGTGATAGTCGCGCGCGAACGACGTCGCCGAAAGATTCTCGATCCGATCCTCGACCCATTTGACCGGCCGTCCGGTGACGATCGATGCGACGATGGCGCAGATGTATCCCGGATAAGCCCCGACCTTGTTGCCGAAGCCGCCGCCGATGTCGGGCGCGATGATGTGGATCTTGTGCTCAGGAATCTTCGAAATGAGCGAAGCCACCGTGCGAATGACATGCGGCGCCTGGAACGTGCCCCAGACCGTCAGCTCGCCCTTGATCTTGTCGAACGAGGCGAGGCACTGGCAGGTCTCGAGCGGGCAGGGGTGGACGCGCTGGTACGAGATGAGCTCCTTGATCTTGACCTCGGCTTTTTTGAACGCCGAGTCCGTCGCTTCCTTGTCGCCGACCTCCCACGCGAAGATGTGGTTATGGTGCTTGCGCTTGCCGTGCGCGCCCTCGGTCTTGTCCTTGATGTCTTCGCGCAGCACCGGCGCGTCCGGCGCCATCGACTTGAAGGGGTTGACCAGCACCGGCAGTTCTTCGTACTCGACCTCGACCAGTTCCACCGCGTCGGCTGCGACGTAACGATCCTCGGCGATGACGAACGCCACCTCCTGATTTTGAAACAAGACCTTGTCTTCGGCGAGCACCGCCTGCACATCGCCGGCGAGCGTCGGCATGTAATGCAGGTTGAGCGGCTTCAGGTCGGCGGCCGTGAGCACCGCCAGCACGCCCGGCAGCGCCTTGGCTTTCGTTGCGTCGATTTTCTTGACGCGCGCATGCCCATAAGGCGAGCGGACGAAGTCGCCATACAGCAGGCCGGTGGGTTTCATGTCGTCGACGTAATTGCCCTTGCCCTGAACGAAGCGGATGTCTTCGACGCGCTTGCGCTTGCAGCCCATCCCTTGGAGTTTTTCGGCGCGTTCCTCGCGCGAGGGCGATTTGTCGTTCATTCTGCGGCCTCCTTGACGGACGCGCCGGACAGCTTGGCGGCGGCGTATTGAATGGCCTTGATGATGTTCTGATAGCCAGTGCAGCGGCAGAGGTTGCCGGAGATCCCATGTCGGATCTCTTCTTCGCTCGGTTTCGGGTTCTCCATGAGCAGGCGATAGCCGCGGAGGATCATGCCAGGCGTGCAATAGCCGCACTGCAACCCGTGCATCTCGCGGAAGCTCTCCTGGAGCGCATGCAGCGTGCCGTCGGGCGCCGCCATCCCTTCGATCGTCAGCAGCGTCCCACCGTCCGCCTGGACCGCAAACATCGTGCACGATTTCACCGATTTATCGTCGAGATCGACCGTGCAGGCGCCGCAATGGCTGGTGTCGCAGCCGATATGCGGCCCGGTCAGGTTCAACTGCTCGCGCAAAAAATGGATGAGCAACGTGCGCGGCTCGACGAGCGCTTCGATCGCCCTGCCATTGACGTTCATCTTGACCTGAATTTTTGACATCTCGTTGCCTCCCGACCTTACGCTGCGCGCGCCTTGGCGCGGTCAAGCGCCCGCGCAACCATCACGCCGGCCATCTTCTTGCGGTAAGCGGCCGGACCGCGATTGTCGCTCGCCGGCGACGCGATCGCCTCGGCCGCAGCCGCCGCCTTCTTCGCCGTCGCGGCGTCGAGCGTCGATCCGACGACGATCTTTGCCGCTTCCTCGGCGCGCAACGGCGTTTCGGCGACGTTGGTCAGGCCGATCGAGCATGTCGCCACGCGCCCCTGCTTCAACGTCAAGACGACCGCCGCCGCCGCGGTCGCGTAGTCGCCTACTTTGCGCTTGAGCTTTTCATAGGCGGCGCCATGTCCGGTCGGCGGCACAGGTATGCGTATGGCCGTCACCATCTCGCCGGGCTCGAGCGCGGTGAAATAGGCGCCTTGGTAGAAATCGCGCGCCGCGATCCGTCGTTCGCCGCGCTTTCCGGCGACGTGGTAGGTGGCGCCGAGGCAGATCATGACGGCCGGCATATCGTTGCCCGGATCGCCATTGGCGATATTGCCGCCCAGCGTGCCGACATAGCGGACTTGCGGGTCGGCAATGAGCAACGCCGTCTCGCGGATGATGGGCACCTTGCTGGCGAGCGTCGCGTCGGCGATCAGCTCGTGCTGCGTCGCCATGGCGCCGATGACGATGTCGCCGCCATCGCTGCGCACGCCCCGAAGTTCCGCGATCGCCCGCAAATCCACCAAGTGCTGCGGCGCCGCCAGGCGCAGCTTCATCATCGGGATAAGGCTGTGCCCGCCGGCCAATGGCCGCGCGTCCTCGCCGAGGCTGGCAAGCAGATTGACCGCATCGGCGACGGATTTCGGGCGGTGATAGGCGAAGGGTCCTGGTATCACGCGCGCTCTCCCGGATTGCGCCGAGCCTTGTCCGCCGCAACGTCCGAACCGACATCCGCGGCGACCCGGCATTCTTGGGTTGGTTGAACCGCGCCAGTGTGAGCAAGAGTGCAGTGCAGCAACAACGAGCGCTTCACGATCCGACGATCTAGCGCACGAGAAGCGGCGAAATTGCACGAATTGTGTCAGCGTTCCTGACGAAACCGCAGATTGGACGGGTCGAAAGCCCGGCTAACGGGTCGTCCGCTGACTTCGGGTCACCGATGTTGCGCCGCAAAAGTCGGTGCGACCGCGACGGCATCGCCGGCGTCGTCGGCCTCGCCCGTCGTGGCAGCGAGGCGGGACCGCAGGCTGGTGAAGCGGCCCCGGCTCACCGGGACCGTGTAGGGCTCGAACGCCGCCATCTCGATGATCCCTGATTCGCCCGTCCGTTTCATCGCTACGACGCGTTCGATATTGACGATGTGGCTGCGGTGGACACGCACGAAGCGCCTGGTGTCGAGCCGCGATTCGACGACGCCGATGCCGAGCGGACAGAACAGTTTTGCGCGACCGTCGAAGACGAACGTATAGTGGGCGTTGGCGTGGATGGCGATGATGTCGTCGGCGTCGACGAATTGCATCGCGCCATTGCGCTCGACCGGCAACTGCTTGGCGATGCGCCGTCGCGGCGCGCCGACGCCGCCGAGCGGGCCGAACGTGCCAAGCCCCGTTTCGGCGGCGTCGGAAACTTCGCCATTACCCGGCGCCGTGGTCGAGACCTCGAGAGCGCCGCGCGTGCGATCGGGGACGAGGGTCAATAAAAAAGCGCCCGATACAATGAACGCGACGATCGCGACAACGATCGCTAGCAGGTCGCTCGACAGCGCTGGCGCGCCCGTGGCTGGCGCTTCGAATGGCACCAGGGTCAGTCCCGCCATCGCCGTGTAATGCATTCCGGCGATGGCCGCGCCGAGCGCCACGGCGGAGAGGAACAGCGGCGGCCGCCGGCCGCGACCGCCGGCGAGCCACAGCGCGAGACCGGAGGCGGCGATGCCGACCGCGACGCTGGCGAGAACCAGAAGCCGTGCATGCGAGAGATGCGCGCTCGCGTGCAATGCCGACATACCGATGTAATGCATCGTGGCGATGCCGCCGCCCATGAAGATCGCCGATGCGGCGAGCCGTATCGATGTGAGGGGCCCGGCGTTCGCCGCAAACACCGCGGTGCCGACGACGATCACGCAGACCAGGAACGACAGCAGCGTCGGAAACACCAAATAATCGACCGGAAACGGCAGTCTCGCCGCCAGCATGCCGACGAAATGCATCGCCCAGATCGCCACCGCCAACGAGATTGCTGCGGCCGCGAGCAGCAATCGTCGCCTGAGCCCCACAGCCTCGCCGACTTGGACCGCCATGCTAAGCCCGATATACGCGCCCTGGATCGCCACAATCAGCGAGAGCACGACGAGCCAGGGCTCGTGCGCCACACCCATCGATCCGTCCCTCCATCGGGAGTACAGGATCATGTTACGTCACATTTCGGCCAGCGGCCACACCCCGCCGAAGCCGACCTTGATTCGCAGAGCCGGGCCGCGGCGCGGCGAGATCGAAGCGGCGACCAGCCGCGCCAGCGTGGCGGTCCGGCGGACGCGGCCCGCGACGTCCGATCGGCGACGCTCAGCCGATCGCGGCGTCGCGCAGTTGCTTGGCCACCGCCTTTTGCCGATCGAACGCGGCGCGCCGCCGCGCTATCTCCTGGGGCGACAGGCGCGCGACATTCTGGTAGTCGCGCTTCCAGTCAAAGTCGCCGCTCCATGTCAGCGGCGACTGCATGGTGGTCCGTGGTCCCGGCGCGCCTTCGAGAAGGCGCAGCGCGAGCTCCAGGGTCAATGTCTGCGACGCCGGGTCGTTGGGTCGTCCCGCGGCATTGCCGAGCGGGAAATCCGAGAACAGAAATCGCGGCACGCCGACATATTCCACGATGTCCTTGGCGCAGCCCATAATGACCGTGGAAATACCGTTCTGCTCCAACATCCTTGCCGCAAGGCCGACGGTCTGATGACAAACCGGGCAGTTCGGCACCAGGATCGCCGCATCGACGCCGTCGCTCTTGCAACGGGCGACGATTTCCGGGCAGTCGACTTCGAGCGTCACGCGATGGCTACGATTGGTTGGCGCCCCATGAAAGCGCGGGGCCACCGATCCGATACGGCCGCGCTTGGCCATCCGCCGCAGCTCGGGCAGCGGAAAATACGTGCCGGGATCCTCGGCCGTCGTGTGATCGCGGTCGATGGCGACATGCGCGATTCGCAGATCGTGATCCTTCGCCGAATCGCCCGAGTACACGGCATAGAACTTGGCCGACGCATT
>DATFES010000342.1:0-6817 GCA_035250945.1 Alphaproteobacteria bacterium
TCATGTCGGCTTGCAGCCATTCGGTCTGGAACACCCACTGCTTGCCGTCCCACTGGAAGATGCGCGCCTGTTGCACGCCCTCGTGATCATTGCAGCTCAGGTTCAGCGGATTCACCAACCCTTCGAAGCCGATTTCCTTGACGCGGGCGGTGTCGAGCTTGAGGTTCTCGAGCCCCCAGCGAGTCTGCTCGCCGGTCATCGGCTTGTTGCCGTATCGCTTCTGCGCGGTGCGGATCGCTTCGACCGTCAGCATGGCGTTGATCATGCCGCGGTTGTAAAGCACCTCGCCGACTTCCTCGCGCTTGGCGAGGCCCTTGCCCTTGTCGTAGAGGTGCCGGAAGAGGTCCTGATGGACCTTATACACCGCGCCCGCCGGATGCAGCGCCAACGCGTTGTATCCTTTGGCGCCGTCACCGGCCGGCGTCACGTCGGGCTCGGCGCCCGACCACCACACGCCGTACATCTGGCTGCGCGGATAATTGACCGCCGCCGCTTCCTTGATCGCGGTCGAATTCATCACTCCCCAGCCCCACAGGAAGACGTAGTTGGGTCGTTGCTGGCGGATCTGCAGCCACGCCGCCTTTTGCTCGACGCCCGGGTGAGTCACCGGAATGGTCAGCAACTGGTAGCCATGGAGCTCCGCCCGCTTTTGCAATAGCGGGATCGGCTCGCGGCCATACGGACTGTCGTGGTAGACCAGAGCGATCTTCTTGCCCTTGAGCTTGTCGAGGCCGCCGTTCAACTTACCGATGTGCTGGATCAGCATATCGGCCGCCGACCAGTACGTTCCGAGGATCGGGAAGTTCCAAGCGAAAACGCTGCCGTCCGCCGATTCGGAACGGCCATATCCCATCGTGATAATCGGAATCTTGTCGACCGGCGCCTTCTCGGTCAGCGCGAAGGTGATGCCCGTCGAAAGCGGCGTGATCGCCGCGGCGCCCGTCGGGCCCTTGCCCTTGAGACGCTCGTAGCACTCGACGCCGCGGTCGGTGGCGTAGCCCGTTTCGCATTCCTCGACCACCAGCTTGACGCCGTTAAGCCCGCCGTCGCGCTCGTTGATCAAGTTGAAGTAATCGACGAATCCGTTGGCGAACGGAATGCCGTTTGGCGCATACGCGCCAGTGCGGTAGACGAGCGCCGGAAGGAACTGTTCGTTAGCCTGGGCGTTCGCTGGCGTCGTCGACCATAGCGCCAGCGGCGCCGCCGCGACGGCGCCGAATAGACCTGCGCAGAGTTTTGCAAAGTTCATTAGAAGACCTCCCTACTGGCCTTGCCTCGCCGGGGGTGGCGAGCGGCCCTTGACGGCTGAAAATACTACAGGTTTCAACCCGGTAAAAAGCGGATTCTGGACTTGTTCGCCGGGCTTTTTCGCGCCGAAAGCCGTCGGTATACCAACGACTTGACGGCGATACGGTTAGCGTCAGCGATCGGCGGACCGGCGGTTGATCTCGTGCTGACGCCGGCGAATATCGTCCGGCCAGGTACTCTTGATGAAGTCGACGACGGCTCGAATCTCGCCGTCGGCGAGGCGGCCGGCATAGGCGGGCATATCGCTCGCGTAACCGCGCGGCGCAAACGGCCCCATACCGTGCTTGGTGATGGCGAAAATCTGCGTGTCGCTGTGGTGCCAAGTATGCCCGCTGGCGTCGTGCGGCGGCGCCGGCAGCCTGCCGTCGGGCCGCCGCTCGCGCCAGTTTGGCTGGCCTTCGAGCTGCGCACCATGACACGACGCGCAATGCTCGCCGTAGAGCCGGGCCCCGATCGCAATTTGCTCCCCAACCTCACGCTCGCCAGCCCGCTCGCCGGAATTGCTCCGCCAAAGCCAGAGGCCGGCCGCCAGGACAAGGGCGAGGATCACGCCTAGAAGAACGGGCGGCCGAAATTTCATGCTGCGACCATCGGTCATCGACTCATTCGTTCGACGCCATGGGCACGCGCGTCAAGTGCCTCGCGGCCGCAACCACAGCACGGCAAGCGAGAGCGCCAGCGTGCCGAGCACGACGGCGATCATCGGCGCCAGCGAATCGTCGCGCACCTGTCCCACCAGCCAGACCGCGCCTGCGCTCACCATCATCTGCAGGAAGCCCATGAGACCGGACGCCGCGCCGGCGATCCGCCGATCGGCGCCAAGCGCCGCCGCCATCGCATTCGGCATGAAAATCCCGGTGCCGATCGCGCCGAGCGCCATCGGCAGGAAAATCGCCAGCGGATCGGGGAGCGCCCACAGCCAAGCGAAGGCGATCAACGCCGTGCCGGCGAGCGCGATCGCCATGCCGCCGGCGACCATCCGCTCGAGCCCGAAGCGCTGCGAATAACGTCCGGCGACGAAGTTGCCAAGGACATAGCCGGCGGTCACCAGCGGCACGTAGAAGCCGTACTCGATCGCCGGGCGGCCATAGACCGAGGCCAGCACGAAAGGCGCTTCGGCGACGAAGGCGAACCAACTCGCCATGGCGAAGGCGGTGTTGAGGGCGTAGGCGACGAACGGCCGCGAACGCAACAAGGCGAGTAGATCGGTGACGATCGGCGCGACGCCGAGGCGCGGCGAAGGATCGCGATTGGTCTCGGCGAGGCCAAGCGCGCAAGCGATGAGAACCGCCATTCCGGCGATCGAAATGACGATGAAGATCGATCGCCAGCCGAACGCGGCGTCGAGATAGGCGCCGACCGCCGGCGAGGCGAGATTGCAGATCGCCATCGCCATGGTCACGTATCCGATCAAACTCGCCGAGCGCGCGCCGGCGTAGCAGTCGCGGATGATCGCCCGGCCCACCACCATTCCGGTGCAGGCGCCGAAGGCCTGCAGGGCGCGGCCGGCGATGAGCGCGTCGCTCGACCAGGCGAAGGCGCAAAGCAGCGAGGCGATGGCATAGACGGCGGTTCCGCCGATGAGCACCGGGCGGCGACCCAGCCGGTCGGAAAGCGGCCCGTGCACCAGTTGGCCGACGGCGACGCCGATCAGCGCCGCCGAGACTGCCCATTGCATCGTCGACTCGCTCGTCCCGAACAGCCGCGCCATGCCGGGCAACGCCGGCAGGATGATGTGCATCGAAAAAGCGCCGAGCGCCGTGACAGCGACGAGAAGCGTAACGCTCGGGAGCGGCGGCGCCGCGCGGAGCGACGTTACGACTTCGTCGTGTCGTTCGAGACTTGCCATCGCGCGACGCGCCCCCGCTTTGCGCGCCGGTCAGCTCACGCCGGCGCGACGTCGAACGTCCTCGGGCCTGAGCTCGCGCGGCACATCGACGCCGACCCGGCGGCCGCGCAAATATGGGTTGGGAATCGCGACGTCGCCGTCGAGCGCATCGGCGGCGCGCCACACCCACAGCGGATCGTTGAGCAGCGCGCGGGCCATCATAACCGCGTCGGCCTGGCCATCGGCGACGATGGCGTTGGCTTGATGGGCATCGAAGATCATGCCGACGCAGATCGTCGGAAGTCCGACCGCCGCCTTGACGGCGGCGGCGAAGCGGACCTGATAGCCGGGCCCGGTCTTGATCTGTTGGCGCGGCGAAACGCCGCCCGAGCTGACGTCGACGAAGTCGAAGCCGAGCGATTTGAGCTCGGCGGCGAAGGCGATGGCGTCCTCGACATCGAGTCCATCGCCAGGGACCCAATCGTAGCCGGGAATGCGTGCGCCGAGCGCGCGATCCTTCGGCCACGCCGCGCGCACCGCCGCGGCGACCTCGAGCGGAAAGCGCATGCGGCGCTGGCGCGCGCCGCCATAGCCGTCATCGCGCCGATTGGCGAGCGGCGACAGGAATTGATGCAGGAGGTAACCGTGCGCGGCGTGCAGCTCGACGAGATCGAAGCCGGCGCCGAGCGCGCGTTCGGCGGCGCGCACGAACTCGCCCCTGACCCGCGCCATGCCGCCGGCATCGAGCGCGACGGGCGCCGGCCAATGCGCATCGAACCGCAGCGCGCTCGGCGCCACGGTGGTCCAGGCGCGCGTATCGTCGAGCGGTGCCCCGCCTCGCCACGGCACTTCGCTCGAGCCCTTGCGCCCGGCATGGGCAAGCTGGATGCCGATCGGGGCGCCGCCGGCCCAGGCGCGATGAAAGCGGACGATTTCGGCGAGCGCCGCCTCGTGCGCCTCGTCATAGAGGCCGAGGCAGGCGGGCGTTATGCGCCCCTGAGCGCTGACATGCGTCGCCTCGGTCATCACCAGACCCAGGCCGGAGGCAATGTAGCGGCCGAGGTGCACGCGGTGCCAAGGCTGCGCCAAGCCTTCGATCGCCGAATATTGGCACATCGGCGAAAGCACGATCCGATTCGGAAGAGCGATCGGGCCGAGTTGCAGCGGCGAGAAGAGTCCGATCGACATTGGCGCACCCCGCTTGCCTTGCCGGCGCTGACGCGGGCCGGCGGACTGTGCGCAATGACCTAGCGGAGATCGCGGCCGGGGACTAGCCCCGGCGGTGGAATTGCTGCCGCGCGTCGGGCGGTGAGCCGGACGTCACCGCCGGACGCTGGCCGCCGTCTGACCGAAGAGGATCTTCTTGCCTTCTTCGGTCACCGCCGGGCGATTGGCGTAAGGCTCGGCCCGAGCATAGGCGCGTATCGTTCCAGGTCGCGCTGCGATCGCCTCGAACCAGCGCTTCAGGTTCGGGAATTCGTTGATGTTCTGCTGCTGCCGCTTGTGGGGAACGATCCAAGGATAGCTCGCCATGTCGGCGAGGGAGAACTCGCCGGCGAGATACTCATGGTCGGTCAGGCGGCGATCGAGCACGCCATAGAGGCGATTGGTCTCGTTGACATAGCGGCTGATGGCGTAAGGCAGCTTCTCGGGCGCGTACAGGGCGAAATGATGGTTTTGCCCGGCCATCGGCCCGAGACCGCCGATCTGCCAGGCTAGCCATTCGTGCGCGGTCTTGCGTCCGCGTAGGTCGCGGGGCATGAACTTGCCGGTTTTCTCGGCAAGATAAATCAGGATTGCAGCCGACTCGAAAACCGGCAGCGCCGCGCCGCCGTCGCCGGGTTGTCGGTCGACGATCGCCGGCATGCGGTTGTTGGGCGAGATGGCGAGAAACTCGGGCTTGAACTGATCGCCGGCAGAGATGTCCACCGGAATGATGCGATACTCGAGGCCCGCCTCCTCGAGAAACATGGTGATCTTGTGGCCGTTCGGGGTCGGCCAGTAATAGAGGTCGATCATCGTCCCCGCGCTCCGTTGCACGGGCGCGAAGATACGCGCCTCAGCCTTATATGAGCTTCACATTCGCGCGACCTACCCGTGGATGCAATAACAGGCGCTGTGCCGCGACGGAACAGCCGACCCTTGACGCTTGCCGGCCCGTCCTTAACGGCCGATACGCCGCCACGTCAGCCCCCTGTCGGCGCTGGTGAGGATCCTGTTGCTGTGAGTTACGGCGTAGTAACGAGCGCCGCGAGCGGCGAAATGCACGATGTGGTGGTCGCGCTCCGGCAGACCTACGAAACTCCAGGCAGCGCCATCGCTGGCGCTGCGGATCAGGCCGTACCCGATGACGTAAGCAAAGACATCGCCCTCATCGGAAGTCTCGACCATCGACACCGGGCGTCGGTCGATGGCGACGATCGCCCATGACCGCCCGCTGTCGCGACTCACCAAGAGCCCGCGCTCGGTCGCAGCAAACAACGTCGCTGCGTCGCGTCCCGACGCGGCGAGATCGATCAACCCTGCCGGCGGCGGACCGAGCGTCCGCCATGTGGCCCCGCCGTCGCGGCTGACTTGGAGCGTACGGTAAACTCCGTAAATCACACGAGGATCCGCGCGACTCACCGCGATCTGGTGGAAATCGACCGGCCCGTCCGCGCCGGGAGACAGCATGCGCCAAGTGCGGCCGCCGTCGCGCGACGTGATGAAGCCGAGGTTGCCTCCGTTCGCCGGGTGACCGCTGGCGAAGTACGTGCCCGGCTCGCGCGGGTGCGGCGTGAAGCCCATGAAATCGTCGGCGTTCGCCGAGATTCGCTGGGCGATGCCGTCGCGGGAGGCGGAATATAGACCGTGATGTGTCGCAAGATAGAAACGATCGGCGTCGTCGGGATCGATGGCGACGCCGTGAACGTGCGAAACGGCCGACAGCGGGAGCGAGTCTTGCGCGTTGAGCGGGACCCAGCCCAACGCCGGCACGGTGACCAACGCCATCGCAAATAGATCGCGTAACCGTTGCCGCACGATGCGCCTCCGCCAGAGGCGACGATGAGGCTTGCAGCGGAGGAACCTTCAAGCGCCCGAATGCGCTCAGTGCGGGAACGGCCAGAGGCGAAGCTTCTCCTTGCAGATCTGCCATAGCCGGGCGAGGCCGTGCGGTTCGACGATCAAGAAGAAGACGATCAGCACCCCGAAAACCATGAATTCGAGGTGCGAGATGAAGGCCGTCGACCATTCGAGCCCGAGCGCCGTCGGCAACTGGTTCAAGAACAGCGGCAGGATGGTGATGAACGCGGCGCCGAGGAAACTGCCGAGGATCGACCCCAATCCGCCGATGATGATCATGAACAGCAGGCTGAACGAGCGATCGATGTTGAACGTCAGGGGCTCCCACGAGCCGAGATGGATGAACGCCCACATCGCGCCGGCGACGCCGCAATAGAAGGAGCTGACGGCGAAGGCCGACAGCTTGGCCTTGATCGGCTGGATGCCGATGATCTCGGCGGCGATGTCCATGTCGCGGATCGCCATCCATTGCCGGCCAAATCGCCCGCGCACGAGATTCTTCGCGATCAACGCAAGGATGGCGACGATGCTGAGCGCGAGCAGATATTTTTCCACCGGACTGTCCCAGACGTTGCCGAACAGCTCGATCGGCGGCACGCTCGCCGAGCCCGACGGGGT
>DATFES010000534.1:0-2840 GCA_035250945.1 Alphaproteobacteria bacterium
TCGCGATTCGCGGCTTTTCGCGCCGCAGGAGTCAACCGCCTGTCGCTCGGCGTCCAGGCGCTCGACGACGCCGATCTGGCGGCGCTCGGCCGCGGCCATAGCGCCGCCGAAGCGCAGGCGGCGGTCGCGCTCGCGGCGAGAATATTCGACCGTTATTCGTTCGATCTGATCTATGCCCGCCCGCGCCAGAGTCGCGCCGCGTGGGAGACCGAACTGCGCCGGGCGGTCGCGCTCGCGGGCGATCATATGTCGGTCTATCAGCTCACCATCGAGCCGGGGACGGCGTTCGCCGCCCGCCACGCCCGTGGCGAACTCGTCGTACCGGACGAGTACGACGCCGCCGCGCTATACGAGGCGACGCAGGCGATTCTCGACGATGCCGGACTTGCCGCCTACGAGGTCTCGAATCACGCCCGGGCCGGCGCGGAATGCCGCCACAATCTCGCCTATTGGCGCTACGAGGATTATATCGGCGTCGGTCCCGGCGCCCATGGCCGACTGAAGCTCGGCGGGGTCAAGACTGCGACGCGCCAGGAAAAGGCGCCGGAGACTTGGCTCGAAGCGGTCGAACGCCACGGTCACGCCACCGCCGAGCGACGCACGCTTGCGCGCGGCGAAGCGGCTGAGGAAGCGTTGATGATGGGCTTGCGTCTCAGCGAAGGCGTCGATCCCGACCGCTTCGCACGCGAAACGTCCGCTTCGCTGGAATCCGCGATCAGCGCGACCTCGTTGGCGCGGCTCGCCGACGGCGGGTTCATCGTCCGCCGCCCTGGCGGTGCGCTCGCCGCCACACCGGCGGGACGGCGCGTGCTCAACGCAGTGCTCGCCAAGCTCATTGCCTGAGCGGCGAGGATGAGCGTCGCCTATTGGGTCGGCCGCTCGAAGCTTTCCGGCGCGGGAGAAATCGTGCGAAATCCTTCGCGACGGACCTCGAGCACGGCCAGCCCGCGCTCGTTCGATCCATCGGGAAGAAGTCGGAACAGCCCGTCGAGGCCGGCGAATCCCGCCGGGTTGGTGAGCGCGCTTTGCGAGAAATCGGCGCTGCCGGGACGACGCGCCAGCACCGCGGCGAGCGCCGTGGCGTCGTAGGCGATGGTGGCGAGGCGCGGCGGCTCGCGGCCGTAAGCCTCGCGAAACCGCCGCATGAAATCGGCCCGCGCCTCGGGCGGCGGCGCCGCGAACCAGGCGCCGTGGAGCGCCGCTTCACGGCGCACGCGCGGATCGTCCCACAACGCCGTACCCAGCACGCGAACCTGCGCGACATCGAGATCGAAATAGGGCAAAAGCGGCGCCACGGCGGTCAGGCGGTTGCCGAATTCCGGCAGCAAGATCGCTTCGTAGGGAAAATCGCCGGCGGTTTCGACGTTCCGCAAGCGGCGCAGCGCTTCGCGGCTGATGTCGTCGTTGTTCGCCTCGAGCGCGCGGCGCTGCGCGACCAGGATTGCGTGCCGGGCGTCGTAGGCGGTGACCCGCCGCGCCGCCGGCGCCGCGTCGCCGTTCTGCGGGTAGCGTTCGACGTTCGTCACTTGCGCGCCGTCGCTGGTTGCGCGCAGCAGCGCGTCCTCGATGACATAGCCATAGGCGCTGTCGGGCAGCAGTGCGCCGAAGCGCGAGATGCCTTGCGCGCGCGCATATCCGACCACGCGCGCCACCTGCTGCTGCGGCGCCAGGCCCAGGATGAAGACGCCGCCGCCGCCGATTGTCCGATCGTTGGAGAAGCTCAGTACATTGACGTTCGCCGCCCGCGCGCGCTCGGCCACCGCCGGCGTCGCGGTGCCGAATAACGGCCCGATGATGAGCCGCGCGCCTTGCGCGATCGCCGCCTCGGCGGCGGCGGCGGCGCCATCTAGCGTTCCTCCCGTGTCGCGCGGAACGAGGACGAACTGGTCGTCGGCGAGGTCGAACAATGCGAGCTGCGCTGCGTCGAGCAGCGCCTGGCCGAGCGCCGCGTCGGGTCCGGAGAGCGGAACAAGAAAGCCGACGCGTACGCCTTTTGGCGGCTCGACCGGCGCCGCCGGCGCCTCGATCGGCGGCTCAGGCTCGACGGCTGGCGGCGTCGCTTGCTCGACCGGCGCGGGCCCGGCTACCCTGCCCCCGCACCCGGCCAACGCGAACAGGATGATCACGGTCGCCGCGCCTGCGAGCAGCCTAAAACGGTCGACGACGGCGAAATTCATCAAGATGACCTCCCAACGACATGGGCGAGCCTAACCACAGCGCCGCGATTCGTAAACCGCGCGCGGCGCTATATGTGATCGCGACGCCGATCGGTAACCTCGGCGACGTCAGCCGGCGGCAAGTCGAAACCCTCGCCGCGGCGGACATCCTTGCCTGCGAGGACACCCGCGTCACCCGCCAACTTTGCACGGCGCTGAACATCGCCCCCAAGCGGCTGGTGCGTTACGACGACCACACCGCCCAGCGCATGCGCCCGCGGCTCATCGAAGCAATGCGAGATGGCGAAAGCGTGGCGCTGGTGACCGACGCGGGCACGCCGTTGGTCGCCGACCCAGGGTACAAGTTGGTGCGCGCCGCACATGCGGCGAACCTACCGGTGATCCCGATTCCCGGGCCGTCGGCGGTGCTTGCCGCGCTTTCGGTCGCCGGATTGCCCAGCGATCGGTTCATGTTCGGCGGGTTTTTGCCGGCCAAATCGACCGCGCGGCGAAGCGCGCTGGCCGAATTCGCGACGATTGCCGCGACGTTGATTTTTTTCGAAGCGCCGCACCGCGTGCCGGCGAGTCTGGCCGACATGGCGAAGGCGCTCGGTCCGCGTGAGGCGGCGGTGGCGCGCGAGCTCACCAAGCTGTTCGAGGAAATCCGCCGCGGAACGCTTGTCG
>DATFES010000545.1:0-2696 GCA_035250945.1 Alphaproteobacteria bacterium
CTGCACTCGAACGCGATCGTCCAGTTGGTGCATCGCGCCTTCGCTCGCCGCCAACCACTGGCTCATGGCGTAATACGAGGTGATCCGCGATGCGGTGAAGCAGACGATCGAGCACGCCGTTCGTTCCTCGCTTGGAACGCAGTAGGTTTGGATGTCGCTGTAAACAGCGTTCATGTGTCCGGTGATCTGATCGGCCGCCGACTTGGTTCCGACCGGACACGCGGCCAGGGCCGCCCCGGGCAAAGCGATGAGCGCCGCGCATATGGATCGACCGTGTAGCATGACGCACCCTATCGTGCGTGCGACCTATCTATTAGATATGACCGAAATTAGGCGCCGCTAAATCCAATCGCGCCGGCGCGACGCCAAGACAAATCCATGATCGCGGTAGCCGGTCTGCCGCAGATGACATTCATGTCGCCAGGGTCTTTGGCCGGTGGGTTCGTCCGCGTGAGCGGCGCGACGTACCGCGAGTCCAGCCCCTTGCACCCGAATACACGCAACATATATATGCGCCATATCATCGTAAAACGGGCGATATGGGAGGGGCGGGGGCAATGCTCTCGGGCGGAGCGTGCCATGCAAGTTCTTGATCTGCTGAATTGGGTTCAAACGCCGACCGGCGACGCAGAACTTTGGTCGTGGCGGCGCAGTCTCGCCGTCATGACGCTCGTGTCGCTTGCGCTGTGGGGATTGGTCATTCTGGCGATCGCGGCGGCGTTCTGACGAGCCGGCGGGCGATCGCCGCGGACTTGGGGGCCGCTGTCCCGATGTCCGCCCTCGGTCACGAATTCGCCCGATTTTGGTCACTGGCGGCGGGAGTTGCGGGGTTTCATGCTGCACCCATCGGCTCGAGCGCAAAGAGAAACGAACGATGGAGGGCGTCATGCTCATACCATTCGATCCCACCCAAGTTCGCGCGCGATTCACTCCGATCGATCAGTGGTCCGAAATCCGCAGCCTCTTGTTTATTTCCATGATGGCCGTGGCGGTCTGCGGACTTAGTCTGCTGGCGGTCAGCGCAATTTGGTCTTGATGCCAGCGGGCGGCGCCAGAAAATCCTGGAACACCCTTCGCTTGCGGCCAACGCGACTCGGCGGCTCGCGTCCTCATATCACCGGCTCGTGGCGAGCGACGCTCCGGTCGCCCGCGCGTGGGCGACGCCGAGTCGTCGCGCCATCATTTGGGCAAGCGTGTAGCTGAACTTATCGAAGCTGAACGTCGCTTCGACCACCGATCGGCCGTTCTCGCCCATCGCCTTCAGCGCTCCGGGGCTATCGGCCAGCTGTTGCAGTATGACGGCGAGCTGATCGGGCTTGGCGGGATCGATGGCGATACCGTAAGGTCGCGCCCTGCTGATCATCTCGACCGCGCCGCCTTGGCTCGCGCATACGAAGGGGACACCGCAAGCCGCCGCCTCGACCAATCCGAGCGGCGCCGATTCATTAAGCTCCAAAACGTCGCTTCCCAGCGACACTGCGATGTCGCTGGCGCTGTAGAGTTTTGGCAGATCGTCTTGATCGATCAAGCCAAGCATGCAGACCTGGCCGGTCACGCCGCGCTCGGCGGCGTAGGTTGCAATCGCATCGTTGTCCGGCCCATCGCCGCCGACCAAGTACAGGTAACGGCGGTGACGCAGCACCGCCAGCGCATCGATTGTCTGTCGATGACCTTTGCTCGGTGGTAGCGAAAGGCTGGCGACCGTCGTTATTACGAAACGATCGGCCAACGGACCGCTACCGTATCGCTGCTCGATATGGGCCCGCGCGGCGTCTTTGGCGATCGGCCGGAAGGTTGCGACGTCGAATGGATCGGGGAGCAGGCCGACGGCGGGCATTCTGCGATGAAACTCGGGCAATCGGTCGACGGTTCGCCGACAGTTGGCGATGATCAAGCCGGCGCGGCTTAACGCGAACTCCTTGGGGAGCGACAGCTTACGCAGACCGGCTTCGCTGTACGCGTTTATCGCATATGGCGAACCCGAGATCACCTTGTAACCGAGTCCGTAGCCCGCGAGATCGACATGGTTGAGGATCGCGAGATCGAACCGCCCGCGATGCGCGGCAAAGAACCGAACCATGGCGCGCGCCGACCGATCGTTCCCGAGGCAAGGCATGCGCAAATCGGCCAGCCGTGGCACAACGCGTCGATCTTCGTTTTCCGTTTCCAGCGAAACCACGAAGGTGGCGTGCCCGAGCTTCTGCAGCGCACGAATCTGGTGGCGGCAATAGTTCGCGAACGTGCCCACGCCCTCGATGTCGAATCCAATATAAAGGATGTCCATGATAACCCCTGGAGCAATTGTTTGGTCTCTGGCGGACCATTGGTTCGCGCATCGAATTCGTTGGCATCTCGAATGGGGGCGTAGAACGCTAGATCGTTCCTGCCGCGCCCGCAACAATCCGTATTTGAAATGAATTGCGGCCAACTGCCTTCCACAGAACCCGTTGTTGGATAACCATGAAAAGTCCCAGTATCGTAAATTCGCGACCGGGATCGAATCGCAAGGTCGCCGATCTCGGGTGCGCTCGTCGGCTGCGCGATTTCGTAGCAGAGCATCGTGCGTCTGGCGCGCAGGGAGCATCCGAAAACTCGCGTTCGATACGGCCGCCCTTGGAAGCGCGGGTATTGTCGGCGGAGTGGGCTGAAATATCGATGGATTGGCCTCATCGTGACAGGTAGGCAGCAATGGTTCA
>DATFES010000022.1:0-13149 GCA_035250945.1 Alphaproteobacteria bacterium
CCGCGATCTGCTGCGCTCCAGTACTTCGTCGTGCTCTGCATGGGCGTATGTTTTTGCGTGCTCGGCCTGATCAGCAATCACCTCTTCGAAAAGGTCGCCGGTCGCGCGCTGTTCTGATCGAGCGCCAGCAATGGTCGGCCGCATCCCCGGCCCTGTCCCGTCCTCGCGATATCGTTTCTATGTTTGCCGCGGCGCGCGCTTTTGCGAAAATCGGTCGCCTCATGCGCGACCGGCTGGTCCAAAATCGCCCGACGATCCCGCTCATCGAGCTTGGCGCGGGAGGTCCGTTGCGTCTTCTCGAGCGCGAGTTGCCGCGCGCCCATGCATTGCTGGCGCTGGCGCGCCGGCGCCACGGCCGCCCGTTGCTTCGTCTCGGCGATCGCGTATCGCGCGCCTGGCTGCTGCGGACCGATAACCCTTATCGGCACGAAATCCTCGCCGTGGCCGAGATCCTCGGCGCGCCCGGCGCGATCATGCTCAATATGAGTTTCGAATGGGGCTGCACGAGCGGCGCCGCGCCCGATCCGACCGGCCGCGGAAACCGGCTGATGCGCGTCCTCGATTGGCCCGTCGAAGGGCTCGGACGCCATGTCGTCGTCGCCCGCAACGAGGCGCCGGTCGGTCCCTATTTCGACATCACATGGCCCGGCGCGATCGGCGTGCTGAACGCCATGGCGCCGGGACGTTTCGCGGCGGCGATCAACCAGGCGCCGATGGTCCGCCATGGCCTCACCTTCGCCGGCGACTGGGCGCGCAATCGGATCGCCGTATGGCACAGCCGCGCGCTGCCGCCGGCCCACCTGCTCCGGCAGGTGTTCTCGACCGCCGCCACCTTCGCCGCCGCGAGGGAAATGCTCATCGACACGCCGATCGCGCTCCCCGCGCTGTTCGTTCTGAGCGGCACGCGGGCAGACGAGGGCTGCGTCATCGAGCGCCTCGAAACCCGCGCCTTCGTCCACGACGGAGCCGTGGCCTGCGCCAACGAGTGGTTGAGCCCCGGCGTTCACGGCCGCAGCCGCGGACGCGACAATCGCCCTCGCCGCGAGGCGCTCGCGCGAATCCAGCAGGCTCCCTCAGGCCGTTTCGTCTGGCTCGCGCCGCCGGTCCTCAACCGCCGCACCCGGCTCGCCTTTACGGCCAATGCCGCGCGCGGCCAATTGGCGCTCCTCGGCATCGAGCGTCAGCAAGCCGCAACCCACGAATTTTCCTTGAATTTCTGAGGGTTGACTACCGCGAAACCGCTTGACAGCATTACCGGCGGGGCTATAGTGCGCGCCTCGTGCGCCGCGGAGCTGTCAGAAGCGCCGCGGCGTCGTCGCATTTGTTCCCGCGCATCGCAACCGCGCGCGGCACTTCGGACGGTTCCGAGCCATGTATGCAGTCATCCAGACCGGCGGCAAACAATACAAGGTCGCCCAGAACGACGTGATCGTCGTCGAGAAGCTGCCGGCGGCTTCGGGTGAGACGGTCGAGTTCGGCGAAGTGCTGATGGTCGCCGACGGCGCCAAGCGCGCGGTAGGGGCGCCTTTGGTCGCCGGCGCGCTGGTCACCGCCACGGTGCTCGACCAGGGTAGGGGCGACAAGATCATCGTCTTCAAGAAGAAGCGGCGCAAAAACTATCGCCGCAAGAACGGGCACCGGCAGTTCCAGACGGTGTTGCGCATTTCGGGCATCTACACCGATGGCGCGCGCCCGGCCGCCGAAACAAAGGCCGCGCCCAAGCCCAAGGCGGCAAGGAAGAAGTCGGCGAAAGCGCCGGCGACGAAGAAAGCGGCGAAGGAGTAAGCGGTCATGGCGCACAAGAAAGCGGGCGGTTCATCGCGCAATGGCCGCGATTCGGCCGGCAGGCGCCTCGGGGTCAAGCGTTTTGGCGACCAGCTCGTGCCGGCAGGCAATATTCTCGTCCGCCAGCGCGGCACCACGTTTCACGCTGGGACCAATGTCGGCATGGGACGCGATCACACGCTCTTCGCCAAGGTCGCGGGCAAGGTCAAGTTCGTGCGCAAGACGGGCGGACGGATCTTCATCGCCATCGAGCCGCAGAAGCTGCCGTCCGAGGCCGCCGAGTAGGCCGTCCCTCGCCCGCTGTCGAAAGCAGGCTAAAAATCCCGGGGGAACGGCCAGGCCGTTCCCCCGTTTCGTTTTTGGACGTCCATGAAGTTTCTCGACCAGGCCAAGATCTACGTGAAAAGCGGCGATGGCGGCGCCGGCTGCGTCGGTTTCCGGCGCGAGAAATTCATCGAGTTCGGCGGCCCCGATGGCGGCGACGGCGGCCGCGGCGGCGATGTCGTGGCGATCGCGGTCGACAACCTCAACACGCTCATCGATTACCGCTATCAGCAGCATTTTCGGGCGCGGAACGGCGGTCACGGCGAGGGGCAGAACCGCACCGGCGCCGGCGGCGGCGACATCGTTCTCAAGGTGCCGGTCGGCACGCAGATCCTCGAGGAGGACAACGAGACCCTTCTCGCCGATATGACGCGCGCCGGACAGACCGTCGTGCTCGCCAAGGGCGGCGACGGCGGCTTTGGCAACACCCACTACAAGTCCTCGACCAACCAAGCGCCGCGCCGCGCCGATCCCGGCTGGCCCGGCGAAGAACGCTGGCTGTGGCTGCGGTTGAAGCTGATCGCCGATGTCGGGCTGGTCGGGCTGCCCAACGCCGGAAAATCGACCTTTCTCGCCGCCACCTCGCGCGCCAGGCCGAAGATCGCCGACTATCCGTTCACCACGCTGAAGCCGCAGCTCGGCGTAGTCGCGATCGACGGGCGCGAGTTCGTCGTCGCCGATCTCCCAGGCTTGATCGAAGGCGCCCACGAAGGCCGCGGTCTCGGCCACCGCTTTCTCGGCCATGTCGAGCGATGCGGGGCGATCCTGCACCTCGTCGACGGCACGCACGAGGACGTCGCCGGCGCGTATCGCGCCGTGCGCCGCGAACTTGCGGCCTACGGTCACGGGCTCGCCGAGAAAGCCGAGATCGTCGGACTCAATAAGAGCGACGCGGTCGATCCGGCCGAGGTCAAGAAGAAGCGCGCCCAATTGACGCGCGCAGCCAAGCGGCTCTCGCCAGGCGCACGCGTCATCGCGCTGTCGGCCGTCTCCGGAGCCGGTGTCGAGGACGTTTTGCGCGCACTCTCCAGCCTTGTCGACGTGCGCCGCGCGCACGACGCGGCGGCGGAAGTGACCGGCGAAACCGTGTCGTGAACGACGCCGCGCAAAGCGCCCGGCCCCGCGCTTTGCTCGCCGAGGCGAAGCGTCTCGTCGTCAAGATCGGCTCGGCGTTGCTGGTCGAAGAGCCAAGCGGCGATCTGCGCCGAGGTTGGCTGGACAGCCTTGCCGACGACGTCGCGCGCATCAAGCGGCGCGGCGTCGATGTGCTGGTGGTCTCCTCCGGCGCGATCGCCGTCGGCCGTCGCCACCTCGGGCTCACCGGCAAGGCGCTCAAGCTCGAGGAGAAACAGGCCGCCGCCGCGACCGGACAGATCCGCCTGGCGCACGCCTACCAGGCGACGCTTGCCCGCCACGACATCACCGTGGCGCAGATCCTGCTGACGCCCGACGACACCGAAGAGCGCCGGCGGCACCTCAACGCCCGGGCGACCATCGCCCAGCTCCTCAGGCTCGGCGCCGTGCCGGTGATCAACGAGAACGACACCGTGGCGACCGAAGAGATCCGCTTCGGCGACAACGACCGCCTGGCGGCGCGCGTCGCCCAAATGATGAGCGCCGATACGCTCGTCCTCCTCTCGGATATCGACGGGCTCTATACCGCCGATCCGCGCCGCCATGCCGACGCGCGCCGCCTCGACACGGTCAACGAGATCACCCCTGAGATCGAGAGCATGGCCGGCGAAGCGCCGGCCGGCTACTCCTCGGGCGGCATGGTCACCAAGATCGTCGCCGCCAAGATCGCGCTGGCCGCCGGCTGTCGCATGGCAATCGCGCTGGGCTCGCGTCCCCATCCGCTCGCAGCCCTCGAGGCAGGCGCGTCATGCACATGGTTCATGCCGCAAGCGGGCCCGAAGACGGCGCGCAAACGATGGATCGCCGGGGCGCTGAAACCGGTCGGCGCGCTCGTCGTCGACGATGGCGCGCGCGCCGCGCTCGCGGCCGGCAAGAGCTTGCTGCCGGCGGGCGTGGTGGCGGTCGACGGGCGATTCCAGCGCGGCGATCCGGTGGTGGTTCGCGATCGCCAGGGGCGCGAGGTCGCGCGCGGCTTGTCGGCGTACTCCTCGGCCGACGCCGAACGCATCCGCGGGCACAAGAGCCGTGAAATCGAGCGAATCCTCGGCTACCGTGGGCGCGACGAGATGATTCACCGCGACGACTTGGTGTTGAGCTGAGATGAGCGCCGATACGGCCGCGCCCGCCAATACGCTGAATACGCAAATGCGCGCGATCGGCGCGGCCGCGCGCGCCGCGGCGCGGGCGCTGGCGGTCGCCTCGAGCGATACCAAGAACGCGGCGCTGCGCGCCGGCGCCAGCGAAATCCGCGCTCGCGCGGAAGAAGTGCTGGCCGCCAACCGGATCGATCTTTGCGCCGCCGAAAGCGCCGGGGCGACGCCGGCTTTTCTCGACCGCGTGCGCCTGGACGCGGCGCGCGTCGAAGGCATCGCCAGCGGCTTGGAGGACGTCGCCCGGCTTGCCGATCCGGTCGGCGCCGTCGCCGCCGAGTGGACGCGGCCCAACGGCCTGACGATTCGCCGCGTACAGACGCCGATCGGGGTGATCGGCATAATCTACGAAGCGCGGCCGAACGTGACCGCCGACGCCGGGGGGCTGTGCCTCAAGGCCGGCAACGCGGCGATTCTGCGCGGCGGTTCGGAAAGCTTCGAGACTTCGCGTGTTCTCGTCGATTGCCTGCGCCGGGCCTGCGCGGCGCAGCGCCTGCCCGCCGACGCCGTGCAGATCGTGCCGACGAGGGATCGCGCCGCCGTCGGGATGATGTTGGCGATGAGCGAGCATATCGACGTCATCGTCCCGCGCGGCGGCAAGTCGCTCATCGAGCGTGTGGCGCAAGAGGCGCGCATGCCGGTCATCGCCCATCTCGAAGGCCTGTGCCACACCTACGTTCATGAATCGGCCGACGCCGAGATGGCGCGGCGCGTCGTCTTCAACGCCAAGATGCGGCGGCCGGGGGTCTGCGGCGCGACGGAAACGCTGCTGGTCGATCGCTCCGCCGCCATGCGGTTGTTGCCGCCGATTCTGCACGACCTGTTCAAGGCGGGATGCGAGATCCGCGGCGAGGAGGATACCCAGCGCTTCGATCCGCGCGTGAGGCCGGCGCGCGAGGATGATTGGCGAACCGAGTACCTCGACGCCATATTGTCGGTGAAGCTGGTCGACGGGCTCGACGCCGCGATCGCGCATGTCAATCGTTACGGCTCGCACCATACCGATGCGATCGTCGCCGGCGACGCCGACGCGGCGCGTCGCTTCCTCGAAACCGTCGACAGCGCCATCGTGCTGCACAACGCCTCGACCCAGTTCGCCGACGGCGGCGAGTTCGGGTTCGGCGCCGAGATCGGCATCTCGACGGCGCGCCTGCCGCCGCGCGGGCCCGTCGGCGCCGAGCAGCTCACCACCTATAAATACGTCGTACTGGGAAATGGAAACACGCGCGCGTAACGCCGCTTGGCGTTCGTCGCTTCACCACCGGGAGGGGCGGTGATATGCGCCCGTGGAGCAGCTCCGAGGACGCCGCTTGATCGCCAGACCGCTTCCGGCGCGATTATTCGGGCGGCCGCCGCCGCCATCGGTCGGCTTGTTGGGCGGTTCGTTCAATCCGGCGCATGAAGGGCACCGCCACATCGCCGATCTCGCCTTGAAGCGACTGGCGCTCGACGAGGTCTGGTGGCTGGTCTCGCCGCAGAACCCGCTCAAGTCCAACCGCGGCATGGCCTCGATGATCGAGCGGCAAGCCAGCGCGCGGCGTCATGCCGCCCATCCGCGCATGCGCGTCACGGCCATCGAGAACGCGCTCGAATCGCGCTATACCGCCGACACCCTTACGGCGCTCCGCCGGCGCTTCCCGCGAGTCCGCTTTGTCTGGTTAATGGGCGCCGACAACCTTGCCCAGATCGCGCGCTGGGAGCGCTGGTCACTCATATTTCACACGATGCCAATTGCGGTCTTCGCGCGGCTTCCGTATTCTACCAAGGCATTGGCCAGCAAGGCGGCGCACCGGTTTTCGCGAATTCGCCGTCCGCCGCGACACGCGGCGCGGCTTCAGCGTGATGATCCGCCCGCCTGGGTGTTCCTCCACACCCGGCTGCATCCGGCTTCGGCGAGCGCCATTCGCCGGGCGCGGGCGCCAAGCCGGGTACGGCGGACCACTTGATGTGGCCGGTCGCCGTCTCGCACGGGCGGAGCGAGAGCGGCCATCTACCCACGCCGCCCATGGAAGGAGAGTCAAATCCCGCGCGCGAAATCCCGTGCCAAGCGCGATACTGCGCTCAAATCGACTTTAACGCTGATCGAAACTTCTCTCGATGACGACAAGGCGGAAAACATCGTCGCCATCGACCTCGCCGGCAAAAGCTCCATCGCCGATTTCATGGTCATCGCCACCGGGCGCAACCAGCGTCAGCTTTCTGCGATGGCCGATCATCTGGTCAAAAAACTGAAAGACCAGGGTCTTGGCCCCGTTCCGATCGAGGGGGCCGGGCGCGGCGACTGGGTGTTGATCGACGCCGGTGACGTGATCGTCCACCTTTTCAGGCCCGAAATGCGGACGCATTACAATCTCGAGAAGATGTGGGACGTCACGCTGCCTGAGCCGGAGCGCCTCGCGGCGATGGGCGGCTAACCGTCCTCAGCCCCCGCGCAAGGCCGGTACTTGCGCGCGAGGAGCCGAATTTGAAGATGATCCTGGCGGCCGTCGGCCGCGCCCGCGACCCAGCACTCGCCGCGATGTTCGCCGACTATGTCGCGCGTCTCGCACGCGGCGGAACGCGCGGCTGGCGCATCGAGCTTCGCGAGGTCGAGGAGCGACGCACGCTGCCCTCGACGCAGTTGAAAGCGCGCGAGGCGGAACTTCTTCTTGCGCAGGTCCCAAAAGGGGCGCGCCTCGTCGCCCTCGATGCGCACGGAGCGCCGCTCGGCAGCGAGGCTTTCGCGGCACGTTTAGCCGCCTGGCGCGACAGCGGCGGCGGTGAAATCGTTTTCGTCGTCGGCGGCGCGGACGGCTTGGATGCGGCGATTCTTGCCAAGGCCGATCTGGTGCTGTCGCTGGGCGCGATGACCTGGCCGCACATGCTTGTCCGGGTGATGCTGGTCGAGCAGCTCTACCGCGCACAATCCATTCTCGCCGGCCATCCCTACCATCGCCGTTGAGGCCGGCATCGACGCTCGCCTTTCGTCGCCGCCGAAGACGCCTTATATAGTGGGCAATGAATCGATTCGTCCCGCGCCAACGTCCGGTCGTCCTGTGCGTGCTCGACGGCTGGGGCCATCGCGCCGATCCCGCCGACGACAACGCGATTGTCAACGCCAGGACGCCGCGTCTCGACGCGTTGGCGCGCCGCTACCCGATCGCATTCCTGCAAGCCTCGGAGCGGCATGTCGGCTTGCCCAAGGGACAGATGGGCAATTCCGAGGTCGGACATATGAATCTCGGCGCCGGCCGGGTGGTCATGCAAGATCTGCCGCGCATCGACCAAGCGATCGAGAACGGCAGCTTCGCCGGCAATGAGCGGCTCGTCGCGTTCATCGCCAGGCTGAAGGCGAGTGCTGGCGCGGCGCACCTCATCGGCCTGCTGTCGCCCGGCGGCGTCCATTCGCACCAGGACCATATGGCGGCGCTCGCGCGCGCCCTGGCGGCGGCCGGGATCGAGGTCTGGGTGCACGCCCTGCTTGACGGGCGCGACACACCGCCCAAGAGCGCCGAAGGCTATCTCGCGAAGTTCCGCGACGATACGGAAGGTTGCTCCGAGGTGGCTTTCGGCGTCGTCAGCGGACGCTATTATGCGATGGATCGCGACAAACGCTGGGAGCGCGTCGAACTCGCTTATCGCGCCATGGTCGACGCCGAGGGCGATCGCGCCGAGGACGCGATCGCCGCTGTGACGCAATCCTACGCCAAAGGCGCGAGCGACGAGTTCGTGCGTCCGACGGCGCTCGGCCGTTATCCCGGCATGAAGGACGGCGATGGCGTCGTCATGGCGAATTTCCGCGCCGACCGGGCGCGCCAAATTCTGCACGCTTTGCTCGATCCGGCATTCAAGGAATTCGCGCGTCCGCGCGTCGTGCGCTTCGCCGCGGCGCTCGGTATGACCGAGTACTCGGATGCGCTCAATTCCTACATCGAAACGATGTTCGCCCCGGTCGCGCTGGCCAACGTCACCGGAGAACTTGTGGCGCGCGCCGGTCTGCGGCAATTGCGCATCGCCGAGACCGAGAAATACGCTCACGTCACTTTTTTCTTCAACGGCGGCGAGGAGCGCCAGCTTCCTGGCGAGGCGCGCATCCTGGTGCCCTCGCCGAAGATCGCCACATATGACCTGCAGCCGGAGATGTCGGCCAACGAGGTGACCGACAAGCTCGTCGCGGCCATCGAATCCGACGCCTACGATTTCATCGTCGTCAACTACGCCAACACCGACATGGTCGGGCATACCGGCGATTTCGAAGCGGCGCGGCGCGCCGTCGAGGCGGTCGACGCCTGTCTTGGCCGCGTCGCCGAGGCGGTCGTCGGGCGCGGCGGGGCGTTACTGATCACCGCCGATCATGGCAACGCCGAGATGATGCTCGATCCCGAGACCGGCCAACCGCACACCGCGCACACCACCAATCCTGTACCGGTGATGTTGATCGGCGCCGGCGGACCTGGGCGCAACGCGCCGGTCGGCTTGCGCGACGGCAAGCTGGCGGATGTTGCGCCCACGCTCCTTGAGCTGCTTGGGCTGTCGCAGCCCTCCGAGATGACCGGCCGCTCGCTAATCGTCGAGCCGGCCCCCGGGGCCGGCGGAGCGGCGCGGTTAACATGAGCCGGAAGCGCCTGGTGGCGCTTATCGCGCTAGGCGCTGCCGTGCTCGTTGTTCGAAATGCGCACCCGCAAGACGCCGCCGCGCCCGAGGCGCTGGCGCCCCGGCTGGACGAGATCGAGCGATCGATCGAGGCGACAAAATCGGCACGCGAGCGGCTGGCGCGCGAGGCGGCCGCCATCGATCGGGAGCTTGCCGAGTTGCGTCAACGCTCGATCGGCATCGCGGCGGCGATCCAGGCGAACGAGGCGCGCGAGGCGGATATTCTGGCGCGCATAGATATGCTGGCCGAGATCGAGGCCGCCCAGTCGGCCGCGCTCGAGCAAAGGCGGGTCGAGCTTGCCGCCCTGGTCATGGCGCTCCAGCGAATCGCCCGCCAACCGCGCGAATCGCTGCTGGTCGCACCCGAGTCGCCGATCGACACAGCACGGCGGGCCAAGCTGCTTGGATACGCGGTGCCGCACGTCGAAGCCAAGGCCGTCGAACTTTCGGGCGAGGTCGATCGCTTGGCGGCGACGCGCGCGGGATTGGCCGCCGAGCGCGCCGCTCTCTTCGACCGACAGGAGCAACTCGCCGCCGACCGGCGCGTGCTGGCGGGCTTGATCGAGCGCAAGGCCCGGTTGCATGTCGAGACCGCGGCCGAGCAGCGCGCCGCACAGCAACGACTGGAGCGGCTGGCCCGTCAATCGAGCGATGTCCGCGCGCTGATCGATCGTCTCGTCGCCGAGCGGCAGCGGCGCGAAGCCGCGGAACAGCGACAACGCGAGGAAACCGCGCGGCGGACGGCCGAACGAGAGGCGGCCGAGCGCGTCGCTGCGGGGCGCCGCGCCGCGCTGGAGCGTGCAGCCGAGGAGGCGACGCGGCAGGCTGCCCAACGCGAGGCCGCGAACCGGCAGGCATCGCTGCCGCCGCCAGCCCCTTCCCGGGAGCATGGCAGCCCCGACGGGCTAGCCGAGCCGCAAGGGCAGATGGCGCCGCCGGTGCGCGGTAGGTTGGTGCTCGGCTACGGGCACCCGGCCGATAATGGCCAAATCCATCGTGGGGTTACGTTCGAGACCCGCCCGGGCGCCCAGGTGGTGGCGCCTTTTGCCGGCCAGATCGCCTTCGCCGGGCCATTTCGCACCTATGGGCTTATCTTGATCATCGAACATAGCGAGGGATATCATACTCTCCTGGCAGGGTTAGGCCGGATCGATACCGCCGTCGGGCAGCGGGTGGCGGCGGGCGAGCCGGTCGGCGCGGCGGAGGAAACCGACGCGGCGAATCCAAGGTTTTACGTAGAACTCCGTCGCAACGGCCAACCGATCGACCCGCTGCCGTGGCTGGCGACGCTGAAAGAGAAGGTAAGCGGATGAAGATTCATCGGCTCGCGGCGGCAGGTCTCCTGGCCGCCTGGCTGGCGCCCGCGCTCGCTTTGGCGCAGACGAACACCTCGGAAACCTACCGGCAGTTGAACCTGTTCGGCGACGTGTTCGAGCGCGTGCGTTCCGACTACGTCGACGACGTGGCCGACCGCAAGCTGATCGAAGACGCGATCAACGGAATGTTGACCGCGCTCGATCCGCATTCAAGCTACCTCAACCCCAAGACCTTCCGCGACATGCAGATTCAGACACGCGGCGAGTTCGGCGGCCTTGGGATCGAAGTGACGATGGAAAACGGGCTGGTCAAGGTTGTGTCGCCGATCGACGACACGCCGGCGTTCCGCGCCGGCCTCAAGCCGGGCGATTTCATCACCCACCTCGACGGCGAGCAGGTGCTGGGATTGACGCTGCAGGAGGCGGTCGAGCGCATGCGCGGGCCGGCGAACAGCCGGATCAAGCTGACCATCCGCCGCGGCACGCAGGAACCGTTCGAGATCTCGCTCATGCGGGCGGTCATCCGGATTCAATCGGTGCGTCACCAGCCGTTCGACGATATCGGCTATGTCCGGGTCACGTCGTTCACCGAGCAGACCGATTCGGGCGTACGCGCCGCCATTCAGAAGCTACGCGAGCAGACGGGCAACAAGCTCAAAGGCATCGTCCTCGATTTGCGCAACAATCCCGGCGGGTTGCTCGATCAGGCGATCGCCGTGTCCGACGATTTCCTCGACAAGGGCGAGATCGTCTCGACCCGCGGCCGTCGGGCCGAGGACGCGCAGCGTTACAACGCCAAGCCGGGCGATCTGGTCGGCGGATTGCCGATGGTGGTGATCATCAACGGCGGTTCGGCCTCGGCCTCGGAGATCGTCGCCGGCGCGCTGCAGGACCATCGCCGCGCGATCGTTCTCGGCACCCGCTCGTTCGGCAAGGGATCGGTTCAGACGATCATCCCAATGGGCGGCCAAGGCGCCATCCGGCTGACCACCGCCAAGTATTACACGCCGTCGGGACGGTCGATCCAGCAACTTGGCATCGAACCGGATATCGTCGTCGAGCCGGCGCGAGTCGAAAAGCTCGACCAGCCGCGGCAACGGCGCGAGGCCGATCTGCGCGGGGCGCTGCGCAACGACCAGGCCCGCCCCGAGCAACCGTCGAATGGCGCCCCGCAACCGCAACCCGCGGCGCCGACCAATGGCGATGAGCCAATCAGCAGCACGCCCAATCCGGCGACCGATTACCAGCTCGCCCGTGCGATCGACCTGCTGCGCGGCATCGCGCTCTATAACCAACGCGCCGCGACGAATTAAGGCGACGGCGCGCCGCGTTCGGAATGGAAGCCAGCGCGGGCGAGATTGATGGCTTCCCGCGTGGCCCCACGCGATGAATGAGCCGCAGTCGACAGGCGAAGTGAACCGTACTCCCGTGCAGGCGCAACGCCGAACCATCGGCGCGCTCGGTGCGGCGTGGCTGGCGTTGTTCGGGGTCGTCGCTGGTGCGCTTGGCCTGACCTATCTTCGGTCGCACGCGCCCATCGACGAGTCGCCGCGGCCGTTGGCGACCATGCGGCTCGAATGGTCGCCGCGCAGCGAGATCGGGACGGCGCGCGAGCCACCCAGCCCGCGCACCGTCGAGCCAGCCGCCGGCGCGATTGAATCGACGGCGCAGGCGTCGCCGCCGCCGGCCAGCCCAGCGATGGCGGCAGCGCCATTGCCTTCGCTGCCGGCTTCGCCGCCGCCCGTCGAGCCTGCGCGCACGGCCGAACCGCCGGTCAAACCCTCGGCGCCGCGACAAACGACTTCAGCGGCGGTGCCGGCGGCGCCGATCGCCCCGGCGCGGATCGTCAAGCTGCGCAACGTGCGGCCTTTCGAGGCCAAGGACCGCCGCCCGCGAATCGCCGTCGTCGTGGTCGAACTTGGCGTCAAGGCGGCATCGAGCGAAGCGGCGATCCAGCGGCTGCCGCCCGAGGTCACGCTCGCCTTCAGTCCTTTCGCCGACGATCTCGAGCGTTGGACCCGCGCAGCGCGCGAGGCCGGCCATGAAGTGCTGCTGACCATCCCGCTGGAGCCGACCGACTTTCCGGCGGGCGGACCGGGTTCGCTCACCCTCCTCACGTCGTTGTCGCCGCAACAGAACCTCGGACGGCTCGATGCGGTTCTGAAGCGCGGTGTCGGATATGTCGGCGTCACCTACGTCATGGGCGGCCGCTTCGCCGCGTCGCGCGAGGCGTTGCTGCCGGTGCTGGCGGCAATCGACAAGCGCGGCTTGATGTTTCTCGACGGCCGCGCCAATCCGCGCAGCATCGCCGGATCGCTCGCCCACGAGCTTGGCGTGCCGCGCGCGCTGGGCGATCGCGTCATCGACGCCAATCCGTCGCGCCCCGTGGTCGAAGCGCGGCTGGCCGAGATCGAGGACATCGCCCGCGACACCGGCGCGGCCGTGGCGATCGCTGGGGCGCGGCCGATCGCCTTCGAACGTTTGTCGGCGTGGTTGCCGAATTTGTCGCGCAAAGGCTTTGCGCTGGCGCCGATCTCGGCGGTGGTCGACCGCCAGGCCGATCGTTGACGCCGGCGGTTTCGGCGCCGGCGGTGAAATCAAGCATCGTGTCGAAGCGCGCGAAGGCGCCCAACAAAGATGGGGTTGCGCTCCGCGCGCGCCGACTTCCATACCGCGCGGGCGTCGGTTTGATGTTGTTCAATCGCACCGGACATGTGTTCGTCGCCCGGCGGATCGACATGCAGTCCGACGCATGGCAAATGCCGCAAGGCGGCATCGATGCCGGCGAGACGCCGCGCGAGGCGGCG
>DATFES010000030.1:0-4772 GCA_035250945.1 Alphaproteobacteria bacterium
CGTTTATCGAGTCGAATCGGCTCGGCTTTTCCCTGCGGTTTTTCCCAGCGCGCCGCGCCCGGCACGCGAATCATCTCCGCATAGGCGCACGCCGTCGCCTCAAGACCGCGATCTTGCGCGTGCGGCCCTGCTGCCTGGAAAGCCATGACGAAGCCCTGGCCCGTGGTGTGCATCACCGCATAGGCGATGTCGAAGGATGCCTGATTGATGCGCGCCAGGATCTCGAGGCACACGCCGACGCGCGTCTCGACCCCCGCCCGGCGCCACGCCGGCAGCGCCGCCTGCGCAGCCCGGATCAACGCATCGATGTCCGGTTTCGGGTAGGTGATGCCCAGCGCGAAGCCGTATGGCGACGTTTCGCCGCCGACGCGGCCATCCGAGCCTGGTTGATCGAATTCAAACGGACGATTGAGCTGCGTTTCGAAACGCGCCTTGGCCTCGGCATTGGCGTGTTCGCCGTAGTTACGCGGGCTGGGGCTCTCGGGATACGGCGTCCAATAGCCGCGCTTGGCGAGCGCGTCGAGCGCCGCCTCGAGCGTGGCGCGATGTTTCTCGAACAGTGGATGCGACATTTCGGCGGTTCCCGTCCGGTTGCAGCGTGCGCCATTCGATGTGCGAACGGCGTCGGGTCTCCTGTTTAGCGCAACCGACGGCATGGCGGCAAACAAAGCGCCTTGCCGCGCTTCGATCAACGCGGCTTGACGCCCAGTTCCATCGCCCGGCGTACGGCCTGCGTGCGATTGGCGACCGCAAGCCGTTTATATATCCGCTGCAGATGCACCTTCACGGTGATCTCCTCGATATCGAGCCGTTTGGCGATCTCCTTGTTCGAGTATCCCTCCACCAACTCGGCGAGGACCGCGCGCTGGCGCGGGGTCAGTTGGCCAATCGCGTTATTGCCGCGGCTCGCCGGCGCATGGCGCGGCGCGCCGCTTTGGCCATATTCGCCGAAGCAACTCTCGGCGGGAATGAAAAGTTCTCCATCCAGCACAAGCTTGAGGGCGTTGACCAGCGCCGCCCCGACCATCGTCTTGGAAATGAACCCATTGGCGCCAAGGCGGATCGATTCCGCCACGTCTGTAGGGTCGTCGCTGCCGGATAGAATCACGATGGGAGTCTTCGGGAACTCGGCGCGCATTTCGCGCAGCCCCGTCAGGCCATCCATTCCCGGCATTTTGAGATCGAGAATGATCATATCGAGCGGCGCGTTCTGCCGGGCCTGCTCGCGCGCCTGAGCGAACGATCCGGCGTGCAGCACGTTGACGCCCGCGCCGACACGTTGGACATACGGCGTCAGCGCCTCGCGCACCATATGATGGTCGTCGGCCAGAAGAATACGCAAACTGTCCACCTGCACTGTTTGATCCATGTGGCCGCCCGGCGCGATCAAGCCCACGACGCATCGTCGAGCGCACGCCGAGGCTGGGACTTTTGATCGTACTGCGAGATAGATAGCCGATTGGTTGCCGTCTATTGCCCTTTGATTCTGTTCAAATGTGCGTTTATTTTGAATTTTACAAACTTGTCGCCAGGAAAGCGAGCCATTAGCCCATTCGTCGTTCTGGCGCCGCCGAGCGCCGCCCTGGGGAACATGCCGGAGCTATTTCCGCTCGGCAAACGCCGGGCATATAAGGGGCCTATGCGCTATCCGCTCGCGCGCCGCGGTTGCGGCGTCGCACCGATTGCATCATGGGCGTGAGTTTTAGGCGTGCTCGCCAACGGCGACGGCTGTTCTGGCGCGCCGTATCGACGCTTGCCGTCCTTGCCGTGGTCGGCGCCGCGTTGATGCAGATTTACTGGGCGGGCGAGCGGCAGGGACTACGCGAGGCCGGAATCCTGGCTGAGCGGATGGCGGCGCTCGAGGAGGAAAACCGGCGCCTGGCTGGCGAGCGGGTCGCCGCCGATGCGGAGCGCCGTCGTGCCGAAGCTGCGCTCGCCGCGGCCGAGGAGCGATACGCGCGAGACATTCCAAGCGACACGCGCAAGGATCTGCTTGCGCGCATCGATCGGCGGCTCGCCGCCGGCGTGTCGGCTGATCGATTAGCCTCGGTCATCGACGTCACGCAGAACGATCGAGTCTGCGAGCCGCCGGTCACGCGGCGCATTCTATTGCGCACCCCGATCACGACCGGCGGAGGCACCTCGGCGACCTTTGGCGAATACCAAATTTCGGTCAGCGGCGAGGGAACGCCGGCCCGCGACGCCAATAACAATCCCGAAGCGTGGTTCGACCCCGAGAAGCCGGTGACGATCCGTTTCACGCAGCTTGGCGGCGAAGCGAGCGAGGCATCGGGCAGGCTTCCACTGCAACACGCGATGGTCGTTGCGGGGTTCGAGTATCGGTTTACCGTCAATCCGTCGGCGCGCGGGATCGTCGCCGTCACGGGGGACCGTTGCCGTCATCCATGAGTACCGGCCCTGCGCGAATCCGGCGGCGCTGACGATGGCGCCCGCGAGACATCCCCTCGGACTGATCGGTGTCGGGGTAATGGGCGGCGGCCTGGCCCTTAATCTCGCCGACCACGGCATTCGTGTTCTTGTCTACGATCGCGATCGGCGGGCCGGCAACCGGTTGGCCGCACGATCCTCGGCCACCATCGCTTGCGCTTCCTCGCCGAAGGCGCTGGTCGACGGCCTCGAGACCCCGCGGGCGATCATGTTGATGGTGCCCGCCGGGGAGCCCGTCGATGCGGCGATCGCCGAACTCGCCCCGTTGCTCGCCCGCGGCGATATCGTCATCGACGGCGGAAATTCGCATTATCGAGCGACGATCGGCCGCGCCCTGCGATTGCGCGCCATGGGAGTCGAACTGCTTGGCGTCGGAATATCGGGTGGCGCGAGCGGTGCGCGACATGGCCCGGCGCTCATGGTCGGCGGAAACGAACAGGCGTGGAGCATGGTGAAGGACGCTATCCACGCCATCGCGGCGCGCGGCGCCGATGGGTCCCCGGCGTGCGGATTTTTCGGCGGCGATGGCGCCGGACACTTCGTCAAGATGGTTCACAACGGCATCGAGTACGCACAGATGCAGGCGATCGCCGAGACCGTCGAGCTGCTGCGACGGGCCAACGGCCTCACGCCGGAGGCGACCGCCGAAGTTCTGGCACGATGGAACGCTGGCCGGCTGGAAAGCTACCTGCTCGACATCACCGGCCAGATCCTAGGCCAGCGAGATCCGCTGACGGGCAAGCCATCGATCGAGGTCGTCGCCGACGCCGCCGGGCAAAAGGGAACCGGCGCCTGGGCGGGGATCGAGGCGCTGGAGCTCGGCGTCGCCGCGCCAACGATTGTCGAAGCGGTGTTCGCCCGCGCTCTCTCCGCCGAGACCGGGACGCGTGAAGCCGTCGCGGCGTCCTATCCCCCGGCATCGTCGGACCGAAAAACGATCGACGAAAATGCCCTGGCGAATGCGCTTGTCGCGGCGACGCTCGCGATCTATGCCCAGGGCATTGCGCTGCTGGCGGCCGGCCGCGCTCGACATGGGTGGCGATTCGAGTTCGCGCTGTTGGCCAAAGCATGGCAGGCCGGGTGCGTCATACGGGCGGCGTTGCTCGGTGAAATCGCCGGCGAGGCCGACACGGTTTCCCATGTCCTGCTCGCTCCGCGAGCGCGCAATCTCATCGCCACCACCGAAGCTGGATGGCGGCGCGTCGTGGCCGACGCAGCGGCGGCGGGCGTCGCGGTCCCGGCGCTGGCGTCCTCGCTCGCCTATGTCGATGCGCTGCGCATGGGCCGTCTTTGGACCGCGACTGTCCAAGCGCAGCGCGACTATTTTGGCGCGCACGGCTTGGCGCGGGTCGATCGCCCTGGCCGCTTTCATCTCGACGGCAGCCGCGCCGATGAGGGCGATCAGTGATCGTCGTGGTGATGGGGGTAAGCGGCGCCGGGAAGACAACGGTCGGCCGGCTTATCGCCACGGCGCTCAATGCTCGATTCATCGAGGGCGACACGTTCCACCCGAAAGCCAATGTCGACAAGATGCGCCGCGGACTGCCGCTCGACGACGCTGATCGCGGGCCGTGGCTGGCGGCGCTTGCCGAAGCATTAAACGGCTACGTCTCGCGCGGCGAGACGGTTGTCCTGGCCTGCTCGGCCCTCAAGCGCGCCTACCGCAACGCCTTGCGTGCAGGCGCGCCCCAGGCGCGATTCGTGTATCTGAAAGGCGACCAAGGGCAGATCGCCGCACGATTGAAGGAGCGCAAGGGTCATTACATGCCCGCCACCCTTCTTGCCAGCCAGTTCGCCGCGCTTGAAGAGCCGGCGGTCGACGAAGGCGCGATTGTCGCCGACATCACCGACTCGCCGACAGCAATCGCGCGTTATGCCGTCGACGCGCTTGGCATCGCCCCCTCCGACCCGGTCGCCTAATCGCGCCAATCGCTTACGCACGGTAAACGACCCGACCCGTGCCCGTAGCCCTGCCATGCAAGGATAGCAACGCCGCTTGCGGCGTCGGGACCGGATAATGCGGTTAAATTCCGACCGGTCGAAAATCCCATGTCCAGTTTTGCGATGCCGACCCCGACCCGCGAGGAGATTCGGCGCGGCATCTTTCATATCCTCGCCGCCGTATTCGTCTTCGCGGTCGTCAACGCCCTCGTGAAGTGGCAGGTAGCGACCTACCCGGTGACCGAGGTGGTATTTTTTCGCTGCTGGTTCGCGCTGGTGCCGGGAGTGGTGCTGATCGCGGCAAACGGCGGCATCGGCGCGCTGCGCACGCGACGGCCGTTCGCGCACGTATCGCGCGCCGCCGTCCAGTTCCTGTCGATGAT
>DATFES010000037.1:0-5785 GCA_035250945.1 Alphaproteobacteria bacterium
CCCAGCGACTTCCGCGAACGCTTCGATGAAGCGCGGGTATGACGCCGTCGAAACGCGCCCGCCGCGGGCGATGAGGAGGCGCGACAGCCGGCTCGCCACGTCGTGCGCCTCGCGAAACGACAAACCCTCGCGCCGGACGAGAGTATCGGCGAGTTCGGTCATGGTGATGAAGCTCTCGTCGATATGCCGGCGGACCCTCGTATCGTCGATACGGACCGCCGCAATCAGTCCGGCGAGCAGGCGCAAAGCGCGCGTCCCGGTGTCGAACGCGTCGTAGCCGGCGGCCTGAACCTCGCCCTCGGAATCGTTGATATCGGTGAACGGTGTGTTGTGCAGGGTTGCGACCACGCACTCGGCGCGCTGGGCGGCGAGCGAGCAGAGCAGGCGCAGATGCTCGATCGGCACCGGATTGCGCTTTTGCGGCATGATCGAGCTTATCTGAACATAGGCGTCCGGAACGATCAGGTGCCCGACCTCGAAGGAGGCGCGAAAGGCGAGATCCTGGACGAACCGGCCGAGATGAAGGAAGACGAGCCGAAGCTGCGCGTAGAGCGCGGTCGCATAGTCGGCTGCGGCGATGCAGCCATAGCTGTTCTCCTGGACGTCCGCGAAGCCGAGCAGATCGGCCATCAGTTTGCGGTCAAGCGAGAATCCGGAGGTCGTGATCGCCGCCGCGCCCATGCTCGACAGATCGCTCGCTCGGGCGGCTTCCTTGAGGCGATCGACGTCGCGCAGCAACAGCTCGACGAATGCGCCGAGATAGTGGCCCCAACTGGTCGGTTGTGCCGGCTGTCCATGCGTGTAGGCGACGATGAGCGCCGCCCGTCCGCGCTCGGCGGCATCGAGCATCGCGGCGATGAGATGCAGCAATTCGCCGGCGAGCCCGGCGACGCGCTCCTTGAGCGCCAGCTTGAAGATCGTATGATCGATGTCGTTGCGGCTGCGCCCGGTATGAAGCTTGCCTGCCACGGCGACGCCGAGCCGTTGAATCAGCGCGGTCTCGACGACGAAAAAAAGGTCCTCATGCTCGCCGGTATAGGTCAGTGTCGCGATATCGGTGCGCCGGTCGATGTCATCGAGCGCGCCGAGAATCGCCCCGGCTTCCCCCGCCGTCAGCAGCTCTTGCTGAGCCAGCATCACCGCGCTCGCCCGATTGATCCGCAGCAGATGCCGCCAATAATGCCGCTTGGCGCCCTCGAATAACGGCGCCAGCACGGTTTCCTTGTAAACGGCCGCGGGAAACGCCTCCTCGTTCGGCGGACGGCTCACGATCGTCAACCCTTCAATCCCGCCAGCATGATGCCGCGGATGATGTATTTTTGCAGCGCGATGAAAACCAGGAGCGCCGGCACCGTGGCGATGCTGGCGCCGGTCATGACGATCTCCCATTCGGTCTGAAACTCGCTGGAGAACGAGGCGAGGCCGACCGGCAACGTATAAAGATCGCGGTCATTGATGACGATCAGCGGCCACAGGAACGCCGTCCAGTTGCCGAGGAACGTGAAAATGGCGAGCGCCGACAGCGCCGGGGCGACCAGCGGCATCGCCACTTCCAGCCAGATCCGCCACTCCGACCAGCCGTCGACGCGCGCGGCGTCGATCAGTTCGTCCGGCACGCCTTCGAAAAACTGCTTCATCAGAAACGTCCCGAATCCGGTCATCAGCCCGGGAAAGAGCAGGCCCCAATAGGTGTCGAGCCAGCCGAAAGTCTTGCTCATGATGTACCACGGCAAGATCAGCATTTCCGTCGGGATCATCAGCGTCGACAGAATCGCGACGAAGACCAGGCGCCGGCCGCGAAAATCGAACTTGGCGAGCGCATAGCCGACGAGGCTGTCGAAGAACAAGACCGACGCCGTCGTAAGCGCGGCGATCAGCAGCGAGTTGGCGAACCAGCGCGGAAATCCCGATGCGCCGATGAGCTGCGTGTAGTTGGCCAAGGTCGGCGATCGCGGCAGAAGGGAAAGCTGATAAACCTCGATATTCGTCTTGAACGACGTCGCCAGCATGTAGACGAACGGGGTCACCATGACGACGCCGCCGAGGAAGAGCAGCGTCCACGCGATCGTCCGGCCGGGTGCGGCGCGTGGAGTCATCGGGCGCGCAGGAGCCGTAGCTGGAAGAGCGAGATCGCCAGCAGAATGACGAAGAGAACGACGGTCTGCGCCGCCGCGTAGCCCATATCGAAGCGGCCGAAGGCGGTTTCGAAGATGCGCAACACCAGCGGCTTGGTCGCATCGAGCGGACCGCCCTGGCCGCTGGTCATGGCGTAGACATAGTCGAAGATACGCAGGAACGCGATCGAGCTGACGACGACGAGAAAGACGATGGTCGCGCGTAGTTGCGGCAGCGTGATCTCGAAGAAGATCCGCCAGGCGCCGGCGCCGTCGATCTCCGCGGCCTCGTAGTAGGTGCGCGGGATCGCCTTCAGGCCGGCGAGGAATACCACGACCTGGAAGCCGAGCCCGGCCCAGATCGCCGGCGCCAGCACCGCGTAAAGGGCCTGCGTGGTCGAGCGCAGGAACGGCTGCTGCGGCAGGCCGAGCGACACCAGTATGTCGTTGAACAGACCGACGGGAACCGGCTGGTAGAACCAACGCCAGACCCAAGCCATGGCGACCGCGGTGGTGATATGGGGAAGGAAGTACAGGCCGCGCAACAACGCGTGCCCACGCTCGACGCGATCGAGATAATAGGCGATGACGAAACCAAGCGGCAGGCTGACGCCGACGCCGACGACGAGATAGAGAAAGGTGTTGACCATCACCTTCCAGAAGACCGGATCGGCCGCCATGCGCCAATAGTTGTCGAGTCCGATGAAACGGCGTTGCCCGAGGATGTTCCAATCGGTTAGCGAGATGAAGAACGCGTCGATCGCCGGATAGAAGCGGATCGAAACGTAAAAGACGATCGGCAGCGCGAGGAAGGCCCACGCCGAAAGCGCGCGCTTCTGCGACAGGCTCAAACGGCGATCGGCTTCGGGCATCGTCAGGCCAGGCGCATTGCGTGGACCGATGCCGGAGTCGCCGGGCGCCGCCGCGCACGCCGCCGCCCGGAGGCCCCGACCGGCGGTGGCATCAACGATTGAAGAAGGCGTCGAGCAGTTTCTGCTCTTCGGCCGCCGCTTCGGCGACCGACGCGGCGACCGGCTGATTCTTGATCGCGACGCGATCGACCATGTCGATGAAAATCTTGCGCTGTCCGGTCTCGTCGACGAAAAAAGTCGCCTCCGAATAGGCAAGCGCGCGGACGAACGGCCCGTATTTGGGATGGCTCTTGACCTTCTCCTTGGTCGCCGCCGCCGATCGCGCCGGCAACTCGCCGACTTTCTCGAGCCACAGCTCCATCGCATCGGACGTGGTGATGAACTTGAGGAATTTGAACGCCGCGTCGCGCTTGGCGCCAGTGGCCTTGGGCGTCACGCCGTTGACCCAATAGGAAGCGAAATTGAAGCGCTTGCCCTGGTGGGCCGGTAGCTCGCCGACCGAATATTCGAGCCCGGCCTGGCCGTCGAGCGCGGCGAGGCGGAACGAACCGTCGATCGTGAAGCCGGCTTTTCCGGACCGGAACGCCGTCACCGCGTTGGTGAGGAAGCCGAACTGACTGACTTTGTGGGTCGAGACCAGATCGACGTACCACTGAGTCGCCTTCACGCCGGCGTCGTTGTTGTAAGCGACTTTTTTCTTGTCATCGGAGTAAGGACTGCCGCCCATCTGACGGATGAGGACTTCGCGCAGCCAGTGATGATCCTGGCCGCCCATGTCGAGGGCGATGCCGACCTGGGTCAGGTTCCCGGCGGCGTCGCGCTTGGTGATCTTCTTCGCCATCTCGACCAGTTCGTCGAGCGATTGCGGCGGCTTCAATGGGTCGTAGCCGGCCTCCTGCAAAAGCTTGCGGTTCCAGAACATCGCCAGCGAACGAACCGCCGTCGGCAAGGCGTAGTATTGCCCATCGACCTTCATCGCGCGCACCAGCGGGAAGAATTCGCGTTCGATTTCCGCTGGATTGAACTCCTGGATGGGAAGCGGCTGCAGCAGCTTGGCCCTCAGATAGTCGTTCAGCCAGCCGTAGAAGAGCTGGACCACGTCGGGTCCCTGGCCGGCCGGCACCGCCGCGGCCACCTTGAGGCGATAGTCGTCGTACGGGACGTGGGTGTGTTTGACCTTGATTCCGGGATTGTCCGCCTCGAAGCGCTTGATCAGTTCGTCGATCGCCTGAACGCGCTGGGCGAATGTGTATTGCCAGTATTCGATTTCGACCGTTTGCGCCCGTGCGACGCCGACCAGTCCGACCGCGGCGACGGCGACGGCGGCCAACCATCTGACTTTGATCATCGAGATCCTCCCTGTGCGGCGATTGGGCCGGATGGCCAAGCCGGACGCGATTTCCGACGCTTCGGCGCGGGCGGCCTCAAAGGCATGCGTTTGCGCGCGATGGTTTCAGACCGCGCGCAACCGGTCAAACTGATTCAATCGCGACGCCTCGGCCGCGATGGCGACCGATGATCCGACGTTGCTGCGGCGATCTCCGCTCACGCAATTGCCGGGACGGTTGCGGCCCGCGGCCTGCTTGGGCTAGAACCCTCGCCTCTTATTCTTCCGCCAGCCTTAGCTTCGAAAGGCCGTTGCGCCGCCATGGCAGCCTATCAGTACGTCTACGTGATGAAGGGTCTCACGAAAATCTATTCCGGCGGCCGCAAGGTCCTGGAGAACATCTGGCTGTCATTCCTGCCGGGCGCCAAAATCGGCGTTCTTGGATTGAACGGCGCCGGCAAATCGACGCTGCTCAAGATCATGGCCGGCATCGAAAAGGACGTCGCCGGCGAGGCATGGTCGGCCGAAGGCGCGTCGGTCGGATATCTGCCGCAGGAGCCGCAGCTCGATCCAGCCAAGACCGTGCAGGAAAACGTTCTCGAAGGCCTCGGGCCGCTCAAGGCCATGGTCGACCGTTTCGAGGAGGTCAGCCACCGCCTCGGCGAAGTCAGCGACGACGAGGAGATGAACGCGCTGCTCGCCGAACAGGCCGAGCTGCAGGAGAAGATCGACGCCGCCAACGCTTGGGAGCTCGAGCGCACGATCGAGATAGCGATGGACGCGCTGCGCTGTCCCGACGGCGCCGCCGACGTCGCCACCTTGTCGGGCGGCGAACGCCGGCGCGTGGCGCTGTGCCGTCTTCTCCTCCAGAAACCTGATCTGCTGCTGCTCGACGAGCCGACCAACCATCTCGACGCCGAATCCGTCGCGTGGCTGGAGCGGTTCCTGCATGATTACGCCGGGACCGTCGTCGCGGTGACCCACGACCGCTATTTCCTCGACAATGTGGCCGGCTGGATTCTCGAGCTCGATCGCGGCCATGGCATTCCGTGGGAGGGCAATTACTCCTCGTGGCTCGACCAGAAGCAAAAGCGCCTCGCGCAAGAGGAGCGGCAGGAGACCTCGCGCCAGCGCACGCTCGAGCGCGAACTCGAATGGATCCGGCAGAGCCCCCGCGCGCGGCAAGCGAAGAGCAAGGCGCGCATCACCGCCTTTGAGTCGTTGGTCGCCCACGCGCGCGAGCAGGCGTCCGAAACGGTGCAGATCCAGATCGCTCCCGGGCCTCGGCTGGGCAACCTGGTGATCGAAGCGGAGCGCCTGCGCAAAGGCTACGGCGACCGGCTGCTCATCGAAGATCTCTCGTTCCGCCTGCCGCCCGGCGGGATCGTCGGCGTCATCGGTCCCAACGGCGCCGGCAAGACGACGCTCTTCCGCATGATCGTCGGCCAAGAGACGGCGGACGGAGGCTCGAT
>DATFES010000039.1:0-4984 GCA_035250945.1 Alphaproteobacteria bacterium
CTCGGGCTTCGCGGCGGTGCATTGCCACGAGGACCGTCCGGTGGTGCATGGGGTTAAGAGCGCGGTGCGCTGGGTACTTTGGCGAGTCATGCGCGGGACCTTGCGGCTCGCGCTGGCCGCCGAAACCGGCGAAGGCGGCGGCGAGGCGATATTCAGTCAGTGCCTCCTGGCGGTGGCGATCAAACGAACGCGCGAAGCCATGCGCGATGGACCAGGATTCGGCGGAAGCACATGACAAAACAATGGGTTGCTGGATGCGCAGACGACGCTAAATCATCTCAAATGCCTGCCGTTGCGGGGCCGCCGCGAACCGTCTAGCGTTCGATTTCTCCTTGGAATAACGCCGAACGACGACGCGTTAACCGCCGGTCCGCCGGCGGACGCGATCCTGGGACTGTCATGAAGATTCTTTACATCGGGTTCGATATCGAGGGCGTCGGCGGCATCGCGACGTACAGTCGCCACCAAATCCGCGCCTTGGGCGACCTCGGACACCCGCCCGTCGTGGTCTCCCTCGACAAGCAGGACGTCGCTCGCCGCGTCGTCGGCGGGATCGCCGACGTTCACATTCCCTTTCTCGACAAATACCAGGCGACCCGCGCCGTGCTGCGATTCCTTTTTGCCCATCGCCGCGGCTTCGAGCTGGTGGCGCTGAATCACGTCTATCTCGCCGGGTATGGCCTCGCCTACCGGCTGATCTCCGGCGCCCCTTATTCGCTCAATGTTTACAATATCGATATCCTCGCCAAGCTACCGTTCTTCCGCGAGCTCGCGTTCCGTCACTCCAGCCTGGCGATCGCCGACTGCAAATACACGATCGATCGCATGGCCGAATTTCACCGCAAGCTGCCCGCCGTCGGACTGCTTTATGATCCCGTCGACGTCGCCTTCTTCCGGCCGGTCGCCAAAAGCGATGCGCGCGCGCATGTCGAGCGCCGCTTCGCGACCGGGGCGCTGGCCCAGCGTTTCGTCATCGCCACCGTCGCCAGCCTGCTGTTGCCGCCGAACAAGGGCCACCGTCAGACGATCGACGCACTCGCCCAACTGCGCGACCCACGATACCTCTACCTCGTGATCGGCGATGGACCCGACCGCGACGCGATCGCGGCCTACGCCGCCGAGCGCGGCGCGAGCGAGCAGGTGCGCATGCTTGGCTTCGTCGATCAGGAGGATCTGCCGTTTCTATACAACGCCGCCGACGTCGCGGTGCTGGTGGCGCGCGGCGCCGCCGGACTCGGCGAGGCGGTGCCGCTCGGGCTGATCGAGGCGGCGGCGTGCGGCGTGCCGTTCGTCTGCGGCAACCAGGACGGTTCGCCGGAGGCGATCAGCGAAGCGCGGCCAAACGGCATCGCCATCGATCCCGAACGGCCCGATGAGCTCGCCGCCGCGCTGCGCCAGCTCGCCGAACGTCCGGCGCTGGCCAAGGCGATGGGCGAAAACGGCAAATGGGTGGTCGACGAGACGTTCCGTT
This sequence comes from Alphaproteobacteria bacterium, assembly GCA_035250945.1. Classification (GTDB taxonomy): domain Bacteria; phylum Pseudomonadota; class Alphaproteobacteria; order CACIAM-22H2; family CACIAM-22H2; genus DATFES01. The sequence continues at coordinate 1,472 of DATFES010000039.1, forward strand.
TCGAGAAATTCACCGACAAGCTCGCGCATCTGCTGTGGCGCCACCTCGGCGTCGCCCGTCTGCACGCGTCCACGCCTGCGCTCGCCGCAAGCTCGCGGGGCTGACCGTCGTCCAGCAATTTCTTGTTCTCCCTCGGATATCCCCTAGAGTGAGGCGCATCGCCCGCCGGCGTTGCCGGCGAGACCCGCCGCCATTTCCTGCCACTGCCGCGACAGCCTTGTCGAAATATCGCCAACGCATTTACGCCGACTACGTCGACGCCGGATCGGCGCCCCTGGCGCCCGCCGACATTTCGGGACTGGCGCCGCGGCGGCCGTATCTTTTCAAGCTGATCGGCCAGCACTTTCCGGCCGACCGCGACGCGGCGATTCTCGATCTTGGCTGCGGTCACGGCGCGCTCGTTTACTTCGCGCGCCAGGCCGGATACCGCAGGATCGCCGGGGTCGATGGAAGCGAGGCTCAGGTCGCCGCCGCGCGCGCCTTGGGCATCGACGGCGTGCGTCACATGAACTTGTTCACCGCGCTACGCGAGACCGGTTCGGACAGCCAGGACGCCGTCGTCGCTTTCGACGTGATCGAGCACTTCACCAAGGACGAGCTGATCGACATCGTCGATGAGGTTCGACGGGTCCTCAAGCCCGGCGCGCGGTGGATCGTTCACGTGCCGAACGGCGCTTCGCCGTTCGCCGGCGTGTCGCGCTATGGCGACCTTACCCACGAGCTCGCCTTCACGCCCGAATCGCTGACGCAACTGCTGCTCGCCTCGCGATTTCGCACCGTCGATTGCTACGAAGACGCGCCGATCGCCCATGGTTTCAAGAGCGCGCTCCGATTGGCGGCGTGGACGATCTTGCGTCTCGGCATGTTGGCTTGGCTGTTGGTCGAGACCGGCGCCGCACGGCCCAAGGTGTTGAGCCAGAACATGCTCGCCGTGGCCGTGAAGTGACATGTGCGGGATCGTCGCCATCTTCGGATACGGACGCGACGCGCCGCCGGTGAGTTCCAGGGAGCTGCGGACCATCCGCGAGCGCATGGCGGCGCGCGGACCGGACGGCTCGGGCGAATGGCTATCGGCCGATGGACATGTCGGGCTCGGCCATCGTCGCCTGTCGATCATCGACCTGCGCGCCGTCGCCGACCAACCGATGGTGTCGGTGGGCGGGCGCTCGATCGTCGTCTTCAACGGCGAGATCTACAATTATCGCGCGCTGCGCGACGAGCTCGCCGCCGAGGGCTACGCGTTCCGCACCGAGTCGGACACCGAGGTGCTGTTGCACCTATACGAACGCGATGGCGCCGAGATGACGCGCAAATTGCGCGGCATGTACGCCATCGCCATCTGGGACGCCAACCGCCATGGGCTTTTCCTGGCGCGCGATCCCTTCGGCATCAAGCCGCTCTACTACGCCGATGACGGCCGCACCTTGCGCGTCGCCTCGCAAGTCAAGGCGCTCGTCGCCGGCGGCCGCGTCGATACGGCGCCCGAACCCGCCGGGCATGTCGGGTTTTTCCTGTGGGGATCGGTTCCCGATCCCTTCACGCTCCACCGCGGCGTCACGGCGCTGCCGGCCGGTCATACGATGTGGGTCGACGCGGGCGGGGCAGCGGCGCCCCGCCGCTTCTTCGATCCGGCGCGCATCATGCGCGACGCGGGTCCGGCGCCGAGCACGCCCGCGGCGCGGCGGACCTTGATTCGCGACGCGCTCGTCGACAGCATCGCCCATCATCTCGTGGCCGACGTTCCGGTCGGCGTGTTCCTCTCCGCGGGGCTCGATTCGACGACGATCGTGGCGCTGGCCAGCGAATCGGGAGCGAAGAACCTCAACACCGTCACCCTCGGCTTTCGCGAGTTCGAGGGCGGCGCGAACGACGAAACGCAGCTGGCCGAGACCGTGGCGCGCCAGCGCGGCACGTTGCATACGACGCAATGGGTGCTGGGTCGACATTTCGTCGAGGAGCGCGAGCACGTTTTCGACGCGATGGATCAGCCGTCGATCGACGGCCTGAACACATATTTCGTCGCCAAGGCCGCCGCCGAATCGGGCCTCAAAGTCGCGCTATCGGGGCTCGGCGGCGACGAGCTGTTCGGCGGCTATCCGAGCTTCCGCCAGGTGCCGCAGACGGCGCGGTGGCTTGCCCCGTTTCGTTACGCGCCGACGCTCGGACGCTTGGCGCGAAGCGTCGCGCAGCCGTGGGTCGGCCGCTTCGCGTCGCCCAAATACGCCGGTCTCTTCGAGTATGGCGGCTGCCTTGCCGGAGCATATCTATTGCGCCGCAGCCTGTTCATGCCATGGGAGATCGCCCGCCTGCTGCCGCGCGACATGGCGGCCGAGGGCCTCGCCAAGCTCGATACGCTGCAAGCGCTCGCGCGTAGCCAGGACGATCTCCGCGACGGCCGGCGCGCCATCGCCGCGCTCGAGATGAGCTGGTACATGCGCCACACGCTGCTACGCGACAGCGATTGGGCCGGCATGGCGCATTCGCTCGAGATCCGCGTGCCGTTGGTCGATCCCGTGCTGCTCGAACGACTTGCGCCCCTGCTCGCCGAGCGCAATCCACCGGAGAAAATCGATATGGCCGACACCGCGGCGATCCAGTTGCCGGCCGAGGTTCGCGCCCGATTGAAAACCGGGTTCGTCGTCCCGGTGCGCGCCTGGATCATGGGCGCGGCCGCCGGAGCGCGCGCCGCTCCCGACGGCGCGGGCTTGCGCGAATGGGCCAAGATGGTGCACGCCGCTCAGGCGCCCGGTCTACTCATTCGCAACCGTTGAACCACGTCTGCCGCCAAGAAACATGCCGAACCTAAGCGCTCCCTCCCGCCGCAAGCTGCGCCTCGCCTACCTGGTGACGCATCCGATCCAATACCAGGCGCCGCTGCTCCGGCGCATCGCGCGCGAGCCCGACATCGACTTCAAAGCATTCTTCGGCACCGACTTCTCGGCGCACGCTTTCAAGGCCGCCGAATTCGGCCGCGTCATCGAATGGGACGTGCCGCTGCTCGACGGATACTCGAGTGAAGTGCTGCCGATCGTCCTCGGCCGCGCCGAGAAAGGCGTTCTGCCGCCGCTCGACTTCTGGCGCCCGCTCAACCGCGGGCTGGCGCGACGTCTAAGCGAAGGCGGCTTCGACGCGTTGTGGATCCACGGCTATGCGCATTGGACCCATTTGTCGGCGATGGTCGCCGCTGGCAGGCGCCGGATCAAGGTTCTGCTGCGCGACGAAGCGACGGCGATTTCGAAGGAGCGCGGCGTGGTGCGGCGGATTGCCAAGCAGGTTTTCTTTCTCGGCATCGACCGCCTGGTCGACGCCTATCTCGCCATCGGCACGTTGAATCGCGAGTATTATGTCGCCAACGGCATTCCGGAATCGCGCATCTTTCCCATGCCCTACGCGGTCGACAACGCGCGCTTCATCGCCGAGTCGGTCGACGCCGGACGCAGGCGCGAGGAGCTGCGCAGTGCGCTTGGGCTTGCGCCGGGACGGCCGATCCTGCTTTTCGCCGCCAAGCTGATC
>DATFES010000040.1:0-4939 GCA_035250945.1 Alphaproteobacteria bacterium
GGCGCGCCCTCGACGTACATTTGCGTGACCAACCGTCGGTCGCCCGGCGCCGTGACGGCGAAATGGATATGCGGCGTGCGGCCAGGATAGGGCACCGGTTTTATGGTGCGAAACCGGTAGGCGCCGTCGGACGCGCTCACCGTCTCGCCATAGCCCTGAAACCCCGGATCGATGGGCGCATCGCGCCGGTCGCCCGGATGGTGATAGCGGCCGAAGGCGTTGCACTGCCAGATTTCGATCCGGGCTCCTGCGATCGCGCGACCGTCTTCGTCGAGTAGGCGGCCGCCGACATGAGCGATCGCTCCCTTCGCGCCCTGCGGCGCCCCCGCGACACGTGCGAGATCGTTGTCGCGGTCGAGCGGGAATTCGCGCGGATAGAACGGGCCGGTCGACTGCGGCGGCGTCCGGACGAGCGTACGAGCCGCGTGCGGACCGGCCGGCAATGCGAGAACGGCGGCGAAAGCGCCGATGCCGGCGATTACACGGCGTCGACCGTGACCGGCTCCTGACATGTCCATTGCGATGAACCCTCCACGTCGGGCGTCGCCGCCGGTTGCGTCGTCGGCTCGCTCTCGATCGCCGCCGATGGAACTTCGCCGTAGCTCTCCGCCCAGAAATCGCGCTCGACGAGCGGCAGATCGCGCTCAAGCGCCCCGTCGTCGAGCTCGTGAATGTACACCGGCGCGCCGCGCACGCCTATCTCGACGCCGCGAACCGGACCGTCGGCCGGCGCATCGAACAGCGGCGCCATGGCGGCGAACGCGGCGATCAAGGCGCCGGCCACCGCCCACGCGGCCAATACTCCTCGTGCATCGTTCATGGAACGCCTCCCACTGTCTTACGACCTGAGGACCCGATCTGGATGTTCAAGACACGATGGTGTGAGGCGATTCATGCTTGGTTCATCCAAATCGGAAGGCGGCCATGCTAAGCGAACCACGGGTAAAACTTGTGTGAAGCCGATCACCTTTCGGGCGATCGCCGGCCGCTCCCATCGCGACAAACAGCGGCAGAAAGTGTTCGTCACGCGGGTGGGCGGTTACCGCCGCTGGCGCGCGGGCGCGATAATCGATCAAATTTTGGACATCGCCGTCGGCGATATTCTCCGCCAGCCAGTCGTCGAAGGCGCGGGCCCACTCCGGTGTGGTCCGACCATCGCTTGCAGCGATTGCCCGCAGATTGTGCACCGCGCCGCCGCTGCCGAGCACCAGAACGTCCTCGGTCGTCAGTGGTCGGAGCGCTTGCCCGACCGCGAAATGATGGGTGGGTCCGTGCGTCGGCTGGATCGAAAGCTGGGTGACCGGGATGTCCGCCCGCGGAAACATCAGCATTAACGGACACCATGCGCCGTGATCGAGGCCGCGCAACTCGCCAACGGCCGGAATTCCCGCTTGGGTCAGCAATCCGACGGCGCGGCGGCCGACATCGGGCGCACCAGGCGCGTCATATCGCAAGCGATACAGCTTCTCGGGGAAACCATAGAAGTCGTGGATCGTTTCCGGCCGCTCGGCCACCCCGGCATGCGGCTCCTGCGTCTCCCAATGCGCCGATATGACCAGCACCGCCTTCGGTCGCGCGATGCTCCGGCCGAGCTCGGCGAGGAAGTTCCGCGCCGGAACGTCCTCGACGACCAGAGTGGGCGCACCATGCGAAACGAAGAGCGGCGCGATCATCTTGCGATCAGGCAATCGCCGTGCGCTTGAAGCCGGTCCAGCCGGCGGGCTTGAGCGCATAAGCGCCATCGCCCACGAGCGCCACGACGAGCGAAACAACGACGAGTAACAGCGGATACTCCCAGCCGCCGTTGGCGGCCGTGAACACCCAGCCGTTGCCGGCGTGCGTCCACACCGCGCCCAACAGGATCGGCGTCAGCGCCAGCGCCACCGCGCGGCTCCATGCGCCGAGAACGAGCATCACGCCGCCGATCACCTCGGCAAAGAACACGACATAGGCCAGGCTCGCGGGCAGGCCGAGCGAGCCGAAGAACTGCGCCGTGCCGGCGAGCGTGTAGGTGAAATACTTCAAGATCAGCGAATGGGCGATGTACATGATCCCCAGCGACACGCGAAGAACAAACGCGCCGTAGGGGGCGAGACGGTGATCGATCATAGCAGGCTCCATGCTTAAGGTTGAGAGATGGGCTATTCCACGGACTCCGGCGCGTTACGCCGGAATGGCTTGTCGGTTCGCTCCTTGCGTCCCCCGACACATCGGCCTATATGTGGACCGAGTTACAAGAGGAGAGCCACTGAGTACAAGTTACTAAAGGAAGATTAGGGATCACATCCCTCTTGTAAAGTAGGTTCTTTTTAGTAACTATACTCACCGGCAAGTGACTTCACGCCGCCGAGGGACACGAACGAGGGCCGCCATGCCGCTGCCGAAAAGCCCGATGGGATGCCCGATGGACGCGCTGTTGCGCGTGCTGATGGGTCCGTGGACGACGTACATAATCTACGTGTTGCGCACCAATGGCCCGACGCGCTTTGGCGAGCTGAAGCGCCGGGTGGCCGGAATCTCGGCCAAGGTCCTGACCGAACGGCTGCGGATGCTCGAGGACGTCGAGATCATCAAGCGCGACTACGTGCCGACGATTCCGCCGCAGGTGACCTACTCGCTCGCCGAGCGCGGCCACGCGCTGACCGAGATCATCGACAAGCTAGACGGGATCGCCAGGACCTGGAGGCAGGAGGACGACGCGAAAGCGGCGGATACGCGACGCAGCGCAGGCGCCGCGAAGACGCGCGAAGTTGCGTAGAAGGCGCGCAGGACCAAAGAAAAAGGGCCGCCCCCGGGGCGGCCCTTTTTTCGTCGGCAAACTGCCGCTGCTTCAACGCGAGTAGAACTCGACCACGAGGTTGGGCTCCATTTGCACAGGATAAGGCACGTCGCCGAGCTTGGGTCCGCGGATGAACTTGCCCTTCATCGATCGGTGATCGGCCTCGAGATAGTCGGGCACCTGGCGCTCCGGCGATGCGGCGGCTTCGAGCGCCAACGCCATGTCCTTGCTCTTGTCCTTGAGCTCGATCGTGTCGCCGTCCTTGACCTTGTATGACGAGATATCGACTTTCTTGCCGTTCACGCGCACGTGGCCATGGCTCACGATCTGGCGGGCGGAGAAGACGGTCGGCGCGAACTTCATCCGATAGACGACCGCATCGAGCCGGCGCTCCAAAAGCTCGACGAGATTCTGGCCGGTGTCGCCCTTGCGGCGATTGGCCTCCTCGTAAAGGCGGCGGAACTGACGTTCGGTGATGTTGCCGTAATAGCCCTTGAGCCTCTGCTTCGCCATCAACTGCTGGCCGAATTCGGTCGGCTTGCGGCGGCGCTGACCGTGCTGCCCGGGGCCGTATTCGCGCTTGTTGAGCGGGCTTTTCGGGCGGCCCCAGAGGTTGACGCCGAGTCGGCGGTTGATCTTGTACTTGGCCTGGACGCGCTTGGTCATCGCTCTTCCGGTCGAAATCGCTTGAAAAAACAACAGGCGGGGACCGGCCCCGCACACCCAAGGCTGCAGCCGGCCTCCGCCAAAAGCGGCGGTACTATACCCACGGCCCCTCGCCTGTCAAACCGATTTCCCCGGCCGGCGATGCGGTAGCGCATTGATCCTGTTAGGTCTGCATGGGGCGCCCGCGCCGGCGCTTGATCGCCCGCTCCGTATTCGCCTCGCTGGAGGTTGCGTGCCGGTGGCGCGGGGCGTGCGGCCGTTGCGTGAGGCCGGTGACGATGCCATGCAGCGTGCGGACCTCCTGCTCGGTCAATTCGGCGCGCAGGAACATGTTGCGGATGTTGCGGACCATGGTCGGCCGCATCGCCGAATTACGCAAGAATCCGCAGCGGCCAAGCTCGTCTTCGAGACGGCCGAAAAACGCGTCAAGCTCGCGCTTTCTCGCATGCGACGCCTTGCCCGGCATCAGCAGCCTGCGTTCAGGCGTCGAATTTTCGCTCTGGAACCACTCGTAGGCGACCAACAGCACGGCCTGCGCCAGGTTCAACGACGCGAACGCGCGATTGAGCGGCACGGTGATCAGCGCGTCGGCCAAGGCCATCTCTTCGTTCTCGAGCCCCGTCCGCTCGGGGCCGAACAGCACGCCGGCTGCGCCGTGCGCGCGAAGTTCGGCCGCCGCCGCGCGCGGCGTCAACACCGGTCGCACCTGATCGCGCGGCCGCGCCGTCGTCGCCAGCACATAACGCAGATCGTGGACCGCCGAAGCGACATCGTCGAACTGGCGCGCCGCATCGAGCAGGCGATCGGCTCCGGCGGCCATCGCGCGCGCTCGAGCGTGCGGCCATTTGGCGCGTGGGCGGACCAATCGGAGATCGTCCAGTCCGCAATTGAGCATCGCGCGAGCGGCCGCGCCGATGTTCTCGGGAAGTTGCGGCCGAACCAGAATGACCGCCGGAGGCGCCGGTCGCGCGCTCACGAGCCGGCGCCGTCGTGGAGCAACTTCCATGTGATGCTGTCGTGAAGCGCGTTGTATGAGGCGTCGATGACGTTGGCCGACACGCCGACCGTGGTCCAGCGCCGTCCGTGACCGTCGCCGCTCTCGATCATCACCCGGGTCACCGCCTTGGTTCCCTCCTCCGGGGTCAGGATACGGACCTTGTAATCGGTGAGGCGCATATCGGCGAGCTGCGGGTAGACGGGCACGAGCGCCTCGCGCAAGGCGCCATCGAGCGCGTTGACCGGGCCGTTGCCCTCGCCCACCGTCAGCGCGCGATGTCCCTTGACGTCGAGTTTCACCGTCGCCTCCGACATGGTGACGAGATCGCCGCGAACGTTGAACCGGCGTTCGGTGATGACGCGGAACGACGTCAACTTGAAGTACTCGGGAACCGTGCCGAGGGCGCGGCGCGCCAACAGCTCGAAGCTGGCCTCGGCGCCGTCGTAGGAGAAACCATCGTGCTCGCGCGACTTGACGTCCTCGACCAGGCGCCCGAC
>DATFES010000041.1:0-5226 GCA_035250945.1 Alphaproteobacteria bacterium
CCGAGACGCTCGCTGTTGCGAACGCTGGTCAGCTTGATAAGCATCGGTAGGTTGACGCCGGCGATGACCTCGACTTTCGCCTTGTCGATGATCGAGATGGCGAGATTGGACGGGGTGCCGCCAAACATATCGGTCAGCACCACGACCCCCGCGCCGTCGTCGACCCGCGCCACGGCTTCGATGATCTCCTTGCGTCGCAGCTCCATGTCGTCGTCGGCGCCGATGCATACGGCGACGATATTGCGCTGCGGGCCGACCACGTGCTCGAGCGCGGCGATGAATTCCGCCGCGAGGCGTCCGTGCGTGACGAGAACCATGCCGATCATGCCGATTCCTTCCGTTGCCGGCGACTGGGCGCCGCGCTCAGCGCGCGCCCGCGGGCGGGCTCGCATCGGAGCCGCCGCGCTCGATATCGCGATGGATGAGATTGACCCGCCGACCTAGGCCGCCGAGCCATTCGGCCAACCGTTCGGCGACGAAGACGGAACGGTGACGGCCGCCGGTGCATCCGACGGCGATCGTCAGGTAACTCTTGCCCTCGCTCTCGAAGCGCGGCAGGAGCGTCCGCAACATCGTCGTCAGCCCCTCGAAGAAGGGCTGGAACGCCGCGTCGCGGGCGATGAAAGCGGCGACGGCCCCGTCGCGGCCCGAGAGCGCCTGCAACTCGGGCCGATAATGCGGGTTGGCGAGGAAGCGGATGTCGAAGACGAGATCGGCTTCGCGCGGCAGACCGTGACGGTACGCGAAGGAGATGACCGACACCGCCATGCCGGCCCGCGCGCCGAGGCCGAAATGCTCTTGCACCAGCCGCTTCAAATCGGCGCCCGACAGTGTCGAAGTGTCGATGACCAGATCGGCGCGGCCGCGCAGGGGCACGATCAAGTCGCGCTCCGCGCGGATGCCGTCGGTCACCGGCCGATCGGCGGCGAGCGGATGACGGCGCCGGGTCTCGGTGAAACGACGGCGGAGAACTTCGTCTTCGCTGTCGAGAAAGACGAGGCGCGTTTCGAACGACGGCTCGGCGCGCAGGCGATCGATCGCCGCGTCGAATGCGGCGACCGAAAAATCGCGCGTTCTGGTGTCGACACCGACGGCGATCGGCCGTCCGACGCCGTCCTCGGGACGCACGAGCGACACGAGGAGCGACAGCGGCAGGTTGTCCACCGCCTCGTAGCCGGAATCCTCGAGCGCCTTCAGCGCCGTGCTCTTTCCGGCGCCTGACATGCCGGTGACGATCGCGACCGGTCGGCGCGCGGGCGCCGCGCTCGCCGAACTTGCTTCTTTGGCGAGCGGCGCGCTCATCGGTCGGCTGCGACGCGCATCCAAGGCCGGTCAGGCGGCGAATGGAACGCCGCGCGCGGCGATGCGCACGGCGAGCCGCAGCTTGGCCGCTGCCGAGCTTTCGAACGCGGCCAGGGCGAGCAGCGGCACATCGATTCCCAAATAGGCGCACATGCGTGCATCGGGAAGGCGCTCCACCGCCGAAGCGTCGACCAGATCGACGACGATGCCGATCGGCGCTTCGGCCACCGCCGGCGCTTCGACGACGCCGAGGCCGCGCACTTCGAGGCGACCGGCGATCGCCGAGGGCGCGCGCGCGACAAGCCGGCCGGCGACGACGGCGAGATCGGTGTAATCGTCGGCGACCAGTCGCGCGCCGCCATCGATCAGGCGCAATGCAAGATCGGACTTTCCGGCGCCGGGCGCGCCGCGAATCAATACCCCCACGCCGCCGATTTCGACGCAAGTGGCGTGGACTTGAAGCCGTTGGTTCGCGCTCACGACGGCCGGAGGTTGGTCCGCCCCGGCCACCTTGTCAACCATGCGGGCGGATGCTCCTCGGCCGCCGGTTACTCCACCGGCAGGCGGATCACGAAGCGCGCGCCCTCGACCTCGTCGCCGGCGGTACGGCGGTTCTCGGCCCAAATGCGGCCGCCATGGGCGTTGACGATCTGGCGCGAGATCGACAATCCGAGCCCGGAATGCGTGCCGAATTTCTCGCCTTTCGGACGCTCGCTGTAGAAGCGATCGAAAATCGCCTCCAACTTGTCGTCGGGGATGCCGGGTCCATCGTCCTCGACCACGATTTCGGCGTTGTTCTTGTTACGCCGCGCGTGAATCCGGATCGCGCCGCCCGGCGGGCTGAACGACACGGCATTGGCGATCAGGTTGCGAAACACCTGGCCGAGCCGATCCTCGATTCCGCGGACGATGAGCGGGCGATCCTCGGCGATGTCGAGTATCAGGCGCGGCCCGTCCGATCCGCCGGTGGCTGCGTGCACGTCGACCAGCGCCGCGAGCAGGCGCGCGATGTCGACCGGCTCGCTCTCGCCGCGCGACAGTTCCGCATCGAGGCGCGAGGCGCCCGAGATGTCGCTGATCAAGCGATCGAGCCTCGCCACGTCGTCGACGATGATCGCCATGAGGCGGCGCTGCTGCTCAAGATCCTTGATCCGCGCCGCGGTCTCCACCGCGCTCTTGAGCGAGGTGAGCGGATTCTTGATCTCGTGCGCGACGTCGGCGGCGAAGCGTTCGATGGCGTCAAGCCGCTGCCACAAGGCGTGCGTCATTTCGTTTAGCGCGCCGGACAGATCGCCGATCTCGTCGTTGCGCCGGCTCATGTCGGGGATGAGCGGCTGTCCCGCGCCGCCGCGCCCGCCGCCGAGCCCATGGCCGCGGCGCACGCGTTCGGCGGCGCGTGCGAGGCGTCGAAGCGGCCGCGCAATGGTGCCGGCGAGGTAGAGCGACACCAAGAAGGTGACCGCGAGCGCGATAGCGAAGAGTTTGATGATGTCGAGCCGGACCGAGCGCAGATTCTGCTCGATCGTCCGGCCGCTCGCCGAAAGCTGGAGCGCCCCCAGCACGCGCTTGAAGCGTTGCACCGGCACGGCGACCGACAAGACGAGCTGCTCGTCGGCGGCGACGCGCAGCGCGCGCGCCGTCTCGCCGGCGAGCGCCGCCTGCGTCTCCTCGTAATCCGCGGCCTGCGGCAGGGCGCGTTCGCGGTAGGGCGGCAGCTCCTCGCTCTTCGGCAGCAGATCGATGACGAAATCGTAAATCGCGTTGGCCGCGCGGGTCAGCGGATCGGCCGGCTCGTCGGGCGGCGGCAACAGCGATACCTCGACCGCGCCGCCATAACGCCCGAGCACGCGGGTATCGGCGATCAATTCGCCGTTGAGGGCGTATAGGCGGGCGCGAAACCGCGTCGGCTCGGCGAGTCGCCGCAAGATTTGCCGCGCCAGCTCGGGCGATAGCCGGTCGGCGATCTCGACGGGCGCGCCATCGGCGCGCGACGGCTCGCCGCGCGTCGGGTCGACCGGCGGATCATCCGATTCGCGCGCCTCCGAAAGCGGCGAATCGGTCGCCGCCTCGCCGAGCGCCGCGGCGATGATCTGGCCTTGCGTCGTCAGGGCGTTGAATTCGGCGGCGATCAAGCTGCGGCGGTAATCATCGAGATAAAGCAGCCCGGCGACGAGGATCACCAGCGCCAGCGAATTCAAGATCAAGAAGCGGCGCGTCAGCGGCGAGATGCGCCGCCGGCGCGTCGTTGGTTCGGCGCGGCGTTCCGCGCGCGCCGGCGTCGGCGCAAGCGCTGGCTTTGCCCGTCCGTGCGCGTCGATCGGCGGCGCCCTGCGTGAAGTGCGTTCGTCGTCGAGAACCACCAGCTTTCGAGGTCGTTCGCCGATCGCCATGCCGTGCTCGCCGCTTGAACCCCAGGGCGCCGCTTCTACTTGTCGCGGTAACGGTAGCCAAGACCGTAAAGCGTCTCGATCTGGGCGAATTCCTGATCGACGCTCTTGAACTTCTTGCGCAGCCGCTTGACGTGGCTGTCGATGGTGCGGTCGTCGACGTAGATGTGCTCGCCGTAGGCGGCGTCCATCAGTTGATCGCGGCTCTTGACCAGCCCCGGCCGCTGCGCCAGCGCCTTCAACAGCAGGAATTCGGTGACGGTGAGCGCCACGTCGTTGCCCTTCCACTGGCAGGCGTGCCGGGCGGGGTCGAGGGTGAGATCGCCGCGGACCAGCGGCGCCTCGCTGGCGGCGGCCGCCTGCGCCGGTTCGCGGGCCAATTCCTGGCGGCGAAGAATAGCGCGGATGCGCTCGATCAACAGACGCTGCGAAAACGGCTTGGTGATGTAATCGTCGGCCCCCATGCGCAGGCCGAGCATCTCGTCGATCTCGTCGTCCTTCGAGGTGAGAAAGATCACCGGCATCTGGCTCTGCTTGCGCAGGCGCTGCAGCAATTCCATGCCGTCCATGCGCGGCATCTTGATATCGAGAACGGCGAGGTCGACTGGCGTCTGGGAGAGGCCGCGCAGGGCCTCGGCGCCGTCGCTGTAGGCGCGCACATTGTACCCCTCGGCTTCGAGCGCCATCGCGATCGAGGTCAAGATGTTGCGGTCGTCGTCGACAAGAGCGATGGTCTGGGGCACGGCGATGTCGTTCCTTGGCGCTTGACGCCGCGGGGCCGGCGGCGTTTCGCCATCATGCCGCCAAATGTGGCCGCACGACGGCGGGTTCGGGGCATTGGATTGACGGCCCGCGACGCCGGGGATTATAGAGACTTGCCCGCAGCGACGTATAGCTGGCTGCGGACGATCCGACTGCGCACCGAACGGAAGCGCATTATGCAAGCGAGGAGCGAATGGCCGCGCGCCAATCCCTGACTGAAAATTCCGCGACTGGGCTGCGCGAGGCGGTTCCGCCGGTCGTCGCGGCGCTCGTGCTCGGCGTCTTTCTTGTCTTCGCCGCCGGTTTCGCCGGCCCCGAAGTCGTCCATAACGCGGCGCACGATTCGCGCCACGCGTTCACCTTCCCCTGCCACTGAGCGGCGCCGGAACATCGCCATGCTGCGCAAGATTCTGCTCGCCGCGCTCGTCGCTGGCGCGGTCGCCGGCCTTGTCGTCACCGCCTTTCAAGCCGCCAAGGTGTGGCCGCTGATCGTCGCGGCCGAGGAGTTCGAGGGGTCGCAGTCCGCCGCGAGTTCCGCCCACGTCCACGATGACGCATGGTCGCCCGCCGACGGATTCGAACGTACGGGGCTGACCCTGCTGTTCAACGTCATCGCCGGTTTTGGATTCGCGCTGATGCTGAATGCGCTCATTGCGCTCAGGCGCTCGCTTGGCCACGCCATCGATCCTGGGCGGGGCTTGTTGTGGGGCATCGCCGGATTCGTCGCTTTCGTGCTCGCGCCTTCGCTCGGATTGCCGCCGGAGGCGCCGGGCGT
>DATFES010000045.1:0-8662 GCA_035250945.1 Alphaproteobacteria bacterium
CGCCGCGACGACGCGGCGATCGAAGATCGTGCCAGCCTGTTGCATCAGCGCGCCTATCGCCTGGTCGAGATCGAGTCCGGGGCGATGCGCGCGGGCGCTCGCCATGCCGACGAACGCGTTGGCGACGGCGACGATGCGGGCGGTCACCAGGATTTCGACGCCCTTGAGACCACGCGGGCCGCCGCCGTCCCAGCGTTCTTGCGCCGAGCGCAGAGTGGCGACCACCGGTCCGTCGAACTCGACCGATTCGAGAAGGTCGGCGCCGAGCTTGAGGCTGCCGCGGATCTGCTCGCGCTCGGCCTGGCTGAGATTGCCGCTGCGTGTCAAGACCTCCTCCGGCACCAGGATCTTGCCGAGGTTCATCAAACTGCCGGCGATCTCGGCGGTCTCGACAAGCACCGGGTCTAGCCGCATCTCCTCGGCGATCCGCCGCGCGACGGCAGCGACCCGTTGCGAATGGTGGGCGGCGAACGGATCGCGGCGATCGACGACCGCCACGAGGGTACGGACAAGCTCGCGCAGCGTGCGCTCGCGCCGCTCGCGTTCGACTATGGGCGCGGTTATGTCCTCCTCGATCACCAGCACGCCCGGCGGCTGTTCGCCGGTCGGCGGCAACGGCACATATTCGGTCTGCAGGATACGCGGTTTTCCGTCATCCTCGCTGCGCAGGACCTCGGGCTGAATCGCGCGCGTTTCCAGCGCCGTCTGCACATGCTGTTCGTAGCGCCGCGCCTCGGCGGGACCGAATACGCTGGCGAGCGACTTGCCGACGAGATCGTCGGCGGGCGTAGCGAGGCGGTTGGCAAGTTTCTTGTTGACGAAGCGCAGTCGGCCGTCGCGGTCGGCGATCAGAATCGAAGCGGGCTGGCTATCGGTGACGATACGCAGCAACTGGCCTTGATGCCCGAAGCGGCGGGCGAGCGCTTCGAAGCGGCGCGAAGCCTCGTAGGCGCGTTGCGAGGACCCGTGGCGCCAGATCGCCACCATCGCCACGACCAATAGGACGATCGCCAGCACGATGATGCCGAACAGCCGATTGAGCCGCGTCTCGGCGGGCTGCATCGCTTCCAGACGGTCGATCTTATGCATCAGCGTCCACGAGATGCCGGTGATCGGCCGGCTGACGGCAAGCACCTCGACATCGCGATAATCGCGGCCGATAAGCAGGTCGCCCGGCGCGGTGAGCGCCGCGACCTCGGCGAGGTGCGGCGTCGCGATCGGCAGCCGCTTGCGCATCGCCGGAGTGCCGTCGGCGAGCGGCACCAGATATTCGACGCTGCCGTCCCTTTGGCGGAGCAGAAGCGTTTCGTCGCTGCGCTCGGGCGTCGCTGGCCGGATCAGACGATCGATCAGTTCCTCGCCCACTTCCTTGACGCCGACTACATGGCCGACGAAGGACGTGGCCCCTTCGCCCGCCAGCGCCGGAACCGGCGCCGCGAACGCCATCGACGGCCGCCCCGCCGGACCCAGGAACAAATCCTCGATCGCGCCCTCCGCGCGCTCGGCGCGCTTGACGAGATCGAGCAACCGTCCGGCCAGCGTCGGCATTTCGTGCGTCGCGACGACGACGCGTCCTTTGGCGTCCAACACGGCAAGGCCGGCGGCGCGCGGACGGTCGAGGTTGGCGGGCACGGTCGCTCGCACCGGTGGCGGTCCGAAGCCGCTGCGCTCCGCGGTGGCGCCGAGCAAGTTTTCGACGTAGCCGGCCTGCGCCGTCTCGCCGCTCACCCGCGTCGGATCGCCGGCCGCCGTTGCGAGCTCGGTCAGATACAGGCGAACCGTCGAATTTTCCGCCAGGCCGCGCACCAAGCCGCGCTGGTCGTCGATCCAACCCTCGACCGACGCGACGCGGCCGTCGACGGCGACGCCGAGACGGGTCTGCCAACTCCACAGTTCGCGCGCGCGCTCGTCGGCGATGAATTTGTAAGCCATCACCAAGCCGAACACCGCCGCGATGCCGATTCCGGTTCCCAACAGGACGATGGCGCGCACGGCGCGAAGGCTGGGCAGCGCACGGCGCAGGCTGTCGTTCACGCGACCGGCTCCTCGCTCAAGGGGGCAAATTTCCGAACCGTATATTGAAAGCCCTATTATGATTAGCGGATGATTAATGGCTGAGGATTTAATTATATGGAATTACGTAAGTTTTTACCGATTAGGATTCGCCTCCGATGAGGTATCGCGTCTTGACCGCCGCGGCGCTCGGACTCGGCGTTCTTGCCGCCGCTCTGTTGCTCGAAGATGCGCTCATGCGGCAGTCGACGACCGGGGGCGGTCTTGCACCTGCGGCCGGCGACGATGCTCGCGCCTCGACGACTGTCGCCGCGCCGCCAGGCGTCGCCGAACCGCCGGCGACCCTTGCACCGGCCGATCCGACGCGCGAAGGCGCGGCGCCGGCGCCGGCCGTGGTGACGCCGCCAGTTCCGGGAAACGCACCAAACGAAGCGCCAGCGACGGTCGCTCCCGTGACGGCGACGCCACCGGCCCGTCCAACGATCGTCTACCCGCAGCTTTTCGGGGCCCGCGAGATCCGCGGCGCCAATTTCGCGCCGTTCCCCAAGTGGACCGGGCTGATCGAGCGACAAGTCAACGAGCACGTGCTCTACGACGGCCCTTGTTCGGCGCGCCGATTTAACCGCTGCCATCTGGCCGAATGGCGGGCGCTGCTGAAGGAGCTCGATGGCAAGACTCGGCGCGAGCAAATCGAAGCGGTCAACCAGTTCATGAATCGCGCGCCCTATATCATCGACCCGGTCAACTACCGGGTGTCGGACTACTGGGCTACGCCGTTGCAGTTTCTCAACAAGGATGGCGACTGCGAGGACTACGCAATCGCCAAGTACATTTCCTTGCGGGAACTTGGCTTTCCCACCGAAATATTGAGGATCGTGGTTCTCGACGACCTAAATCTTGGAATTGCTCACGCGGTTTTGGCGGTCTATCTGGACGGCGACGCGCTGATCCTCGACAACCAGATCAGCCACGTCATTGCGGCGGCGCGCATACGCCATTACCGCCCGATCTATTCGATCAACGAAGAATATTGGTGGTTGCATCGCCCGTCCGCGCAGTGACAAAAGCGCGCGAATTCGTTGACCTTTCCGCCCTTTCCGCCGGCTTAACGATCGGTTAATCTCCGCCGCTCGTCGAAGGCCGGGGGTGGCGGATCGCCCGGCCGGGGGCGGGGGCGGCGCCGGGCGGAGGTGCTGGCCGCAGCGGGAGCATCGACGGGACCGGAATTTTGGCACCGGAAGCCGCGTTATAGGCCGGCATCGTTGCGGGCGGTGGATGGCATATGCGCTTGCGTCGTGGATTGGTGGCGTCGGATTTGCAGGAAATGGTGATCGGAACGCTGCGCGCGGCCGACGCGCTCGTCGTCGCGTCGGCCGCCGTGTTCGCGTACGTGCTGCGCCACAGCTCGTTCGAGATTCCGCTCCTCTATTCGGTCGCCATCATCGTCGCGGTGCTGCTGACGGCGATCTACATGCACATGGGCAAGATCTATGTCTTCGCCCATCTCGAGCGCTTCGCCCAGCATCTCGGCAGGCTTAGCATGTGCTGGACGGCGGTCATTTTGACGCTGATCGCGCTCGCTTATTTCACCCAGACGTCGATCGGCTTCTCGCGCTCGTTCATTCTCGGCTGGTTCGCGCTGTCCTTTGCCGGGTTCATCTTGCTGCGGCTCGTCGTCCTGCTGCAGATCGACCGCTGGCGGCGCGCCCGGCGCCTGTCGCTCAACGTCGCCGTGGTCGGCGCCGGCGAGGTCGGGCAGCATCTCGTCCGCCAATTGCGCGAGGCGGGCGAGAGCGAGTACCGCGTGGTCGGCGTTTTCGACGACCGCCAAGAGCGCGTTCCTTCCGAGATCGAGGGCGTGCGCGTGCTGGGCACCATCGACGACCTGACCCGCTTCATCCGCAAGCACACCATCGACGAAGTGCTGGTGGCGCTGCCGTGGCGGGCGACCTCGAATCTCGAAGAGATCGTCAAGCGGCTCAAGATGGCGCCGGTCAACGTAAAGCTCTGCCCCGACTACGTCGGCTGGTCGCTGCCGGCGCGCGGATTTCAGAGCCTGGCCGGAATCCCGATGCTATCGGTGCTCGAGCGACCGCTTTCGGGCTGGAACCTGGTGCTCAAGAACGTCGAAGATCGCGTGCTGGCGTCGCTGCTCCTGGTAGCGCTGCTGCCGCTGTTCGCGCTGGTCGCCCTGATGATCAAGCTCGACAGCTCCGGTCCGGTGTTGTTCCGCCAGCGGCGCTACGGCTTCAACAACAATCAGATCACCGTCTTCAAATTCCGCACCATGTGGAACGATCAAGCCGATGATCGCCTGGTGCCGCAGGCGCGCCGCAACGATCCGCGCGTCACGCGCGTCGGCGCGTTCCTCAGGCGGACCAGCCTCGACGAGCTGCCGCAGCTCATCAACGTGCTGCGCGGCGAGATGTCGCTGGTCGGCCCCCGTCCGCATGCCGTGGCGCATAACGAGCAATACGCCCACGTGATCGACGACTATCTCAGCCGCCATCGCGTCAAACCGGGCATCACCGGCTGGGCGCAGGTGAACGGCTTGCGCGGCGAAACCGACACGCCCGACAAGATGCGGCGGCGCGTTCAATACGATCTCTATTACATCGACAACTGGTCGCTCTATCTCGACTTCAAGATCCTCGCCTTGACGCCGTTCGTCGGCTTGGTCAACAAGAACGCTTACTGAGTGCGCTACCGGTTCGCCCGGCCGGCCCGCTTGCGTGGCCGCGCTTATTCGCGCGGCGCGTGTTTGGAGAGGATGCGCTGCAGCGTGCGGCGGTGCATGTTGAGACGGCGAGCGGTCTCCGAGACATTGCGATCGCACTGCTCGAATACGCGCTGAATGTGCTCCCAGCGCACCCGGTCGGCCGACATCGGCTGCACCGGCGGCGGCGGCAGCGCCCGGTCGCGGGTGACGAGCGCTGCTTCGATCGCATCGGCATCGGCGGGCTTCGGCAGATAGTCGATCGCGCCGGCCTTCATCGCCGCCACGGCCGTCGCGATATTGCCGTAGCCCGTCAGCACGACCACCCGCGCCTCGGTGGTCGCCTTGCGGATCGCCGCAACGACGTCGAGGCCGCTTCCGTCGTTCAGCCTGAGATCGACCACCGCATAATCCGGCGGCGCCGCGGCCGCCGCGCGCTTGCCGTCGGCGACGCTCGCCGCTAGCGTCACTTGGTAGCCGCGGCGCTCCATCGCCCGGGCGAGCCGCAGCCGGAACGCCTCGTCGTCGTCGACGATGAGGATCCGTCGCGCGGCGCCGCCGGCGTCGGCCGGAATTAGCGCGTCGCTCATGGCATCGCTCCGCCCGCGACGCCGCGCGGCCAGCGCACGCGCACGCGTGCCCCACCGCCGCCGCGATTGGAGAATTCGATTTCGGCACCGGTGCGCTCGAGCAGCGTCGTGGCGATGAAGACGCCCAGTCCCATGTGCTCGCCTTCCGTGCTCCGCGACGAAAGATAAGGCTCGCCGAGCCGATCCAGAATATCGCGCGGAATCCCGGGGCCGTCGTCGGAAATCGTCACTTCGACAAGATCGTCGTCCCAACCGGCGCTAAGCGCGACTCGGCCGCGGGCGAATTGCACCGCGTTTTGGATCAGATTGCCGAGCCCGTGGATAAGCTCCGGGGTGTGGGACAAGCGCGGCTCGGGCGCCGTTCCGCTGATCGCCGCGGCCGAAAGGTCGAGGGCGATTCCCTCGCGCCGGTAAGGCGCGGCGGCGGCTTCGATCAGCGCCGAAACCGGCAATTCGGAGAACGGCGTGCGGCGGTCGGCCTCGGGCCGCGCGGCGAGCTGGGCGAGGATATCGCGGCAGCGCTTGGTCTCGGCCAACAGCAGTTCGGCATCGGCGGCGAGATCGGAATCTTTCGGCACCTCGTTGGCGAGTTCGCGCGCCACCACGGCGATGGTGCCGAGCGGGCTGCCCAATTCATGCGCCGCCGCCGCCGCCAGCGCGCCCAATGCCGAAACGCGCTGCTCGCGGCCGAGCGCCATTTGCGTCGCCGCCAACGCATCGGACATTCGGCGCGACTCCTCGGACACGCTCGCCGCATAGAGCGCGATGAACAGCGCGCCCAGGACCAGCGCCGCCCAAATGCCGGTGACGTAGAGCCGCGGCAGCTCGATGCCGGCCGGCGTCCATGGCAACGCTTCGTAATGGAACGCGAGGAACGTCACACAGGCAATGGCGAGCGCGCATAAGGCGATCGTCGCGCCGCGGGTCAAGATCGTGGCAGAGATCGTGATCGGCGCCAGCATCAGCAAGGCGAACGGATTGGTCAGCCCGCCCGTGAGATAGAGCAACACCGCGAGCTGCACCATGTCGAAGGCGAGCAGAACGCTTGCGCCCCGGTTGCCGACGCGCGCCGCGGGGCGGTATAGAGTGAGCGCCAAGTTGAGCAGCGCCGAAACGCCGATCGCGGCGAGCGCATAGTCGAGCGGGAGTTCGAAGCCGAAGGCGAAGTGAACGACGAACAGCGCCGCGGCCTGACCGGCGATCGCCACCCACCGAATCAAGATCAGGGTCCGCATGCGCACCCTGCCGATTGGCGCGAAACGGCGGTCCTCCAGGGCGGCGGCAGGCGATCGTTCGTTCATGGCGGACATGATATTGGAAAGTACCCGGCCGGCGCTGGCCGGCGTTGATCCCCGAGGCCATATAACCGCCGATGATCGCCCCTGTCATTCGAGTCGACAATCTGACCAAGCGTTACGGCGAGGTGGTCGCCGTCGACCGCGTCTCGTTCGCGGTGGCGCGCGGCGTCACGACCGGGCTCCTGGGCGGCAACGGCGCCGGCAAGACGACGACGATCGCCATGCTGCTCGGCCTATTGGTGCCGACCGCCGGGGACATCCGAGTTTTCGGCGAGGACATTCTCAACCATCGTTTCCGCGTTCTGCCGCGGCTCAATTTCTCCTCGCCCTATGTCGATCTTCCTAATCGCCTGACAGTGCGCGAAAACCTGATGGTCTACGCCAATCTTTATGGCGTCAGACGGCCGGGCGCGCGGATCGACGAGCTCGCCCAGGCGCTCGATTTCGGCGACTTCCTCGATCGCAAGACCGGCAATCTGTCGTCGGGCCAGAAGACGCGCATCGCGCTCGCCAAGGCGCTGGTCAACGAACCCGAGCTCCTGCTGCTCGACGAGCCGACGGCGAGCCTCGACCCCGACACCGCCGACTGGGCGCGAACGTATCTCGAGACCTACCAGCGCGACACCGGCGCCTCGATTCTGCTCGCCTCCCACAACATGGCCGAGGTCGAGCGCCTGTGCCACGACGTCTTGATGATGAAGGCCGGCAAGATCGTCGATCGTGGCGCGCCCGCCGAGCTCATCGCCCGCTATGGCCGCAGCAATCTCGAGCAGGTCTTCCTCGACATCGCGCGCGGCGGCGCGCGCGGCGCCGCGGCGGCGCAATGAATCCGCGCCTTCAGACGCAGGGGCCGAGAGGCGTCGCGCGACGCATTGGCGCGATCCTGCTGCGCCATGTCTATCTCATGCGCAGCTCGTGGACGCGCGTGTTCGACCTGATGTACTGGCCGCTGTTGCAGA
This sequence comes from Alphaproteobacteria bacterium, assembly GCA_035250945.1. GTDB lineage: Bacteria > Pseudomonadota > Alphaproteobacteria > CACIAM-22H2 > CACIAM-22H2 > DATFES01. The sequence continues at coordinate 7,577 of DATFES010000045.1, forward strand.
TGGTGGTGTGGGGATTCATCACCGTCTTTCTCGGCCGCAGCTCGTGGTGGGTCGCCCAGGCTGGCGGGATCCTGATCGGCGCCGTGCTGCTGTGGGACGTCCTGGTGCGCGGCCAGTTCGGCATGACGCTTTCGTTGCTCGAGGAGATGTGGTCGCGCAACCTTGCCAGCCTGTTCGTGACGCCGCTGCGCCCCTATGAGTACGCCGTATCGCTGATGATGCTGAGCGTGCTGCGGACGATCATCGGCGTCGGTCCGGCGGCGCTGCTGGCGATCCCGCTATTCGCCTATTCGATCTTCGAGCTCGGCCTGCCGTTGATCGCGTTCTACGTGTTGCTCACCGCCTTCGCCTGGTCCGTCGGCCTGTTCATCGCCGCCATGCTGTTGCGCGTCGGACTTGCGGCCGAAAGTTTCGCCTGGGCGTCGATCTTCGCGCTGGCGCCGATCAGCGGCGTTTACTATCCCCTCGACACGCTGCCGATCTGGCTGCAACCGGTCGCGCTGGCGCTGCCGCCGACGTATGTCTTCGAGGGGATGCGCGCCATAGTGCTCGAAGGGACGGTGCGGCTCGACATGATGGCGAAGGCGCTCGTCCTCGATCTCGTCTATCTCGGAATCGCGATCGCCGTGTTCCTGTTGGCGTTTCGCGGCGCCCGCATCCGCGGCCGCCTGATGGCGAGCGGCGAGTGACGTCGGCGAGCGAGGTTCAGCCGCTTTTGCCGCTAACGCCAGCCTCGGCGAACGTCGCCATGCCGACGTGGCAGGCAAGCGCCGCCTTGAGCACCGCCACGGCGAGCGCAGCACCCGACGCCTCGCCCAACCGCATTCCAAGATCGAGCAAGGGCGTCTTGCCGAGCGCTGCGAGCAGCCGGCGATGCCCGGGTTCTGCCGAAACATGCGCCATCAGGCAGTGATCGAGAAGCGCCGAGTCGAGTTTCCACAAGACCGCCGCGGCGGCGGTGGCGGCAAAACCATCGACGACCACCGGCGTACGCGCCAATCGCGCCGCCAGGATCGCCCCGGCGATCGCCGCCAGCTCGTGACCGCCCAACGACCGTAGCGCCTGCAAGGGATCGCCGAGCCGCTC